>NZ_RZTB01000063.1:0-25205 GCF_003997735.1 Mesorhizobium sp. M7A.F.Ca.MR.148.00.0.0
CGCGACGGCTGCTGCGGGGCGTCACGGTCCAGAGTGGGCATGCCTGCTCTGCCACTTGTCCCGTTCAAACAATAGATTTCGTTGCCGGCGCATCTTCTCCACGCCAGCTTTCCAAATTCTGCACCGTAGCGAAAATTCAGAAGTCACGGAATGGATCCTCGGGTCTTCGCGACGTCGCTTCGCTCCTGCTCCGCCCGTGGATGACGAAGGTGGGGAAGCCTCGTCCAATCTCCGAAGCTTAGGATTGCACTTCTGAAGGCACGCGTTTCACGGTATCTCGGTTAAGAACTCCGCAAAGGCCACCGGCATGAACCTGACCGTATCCTCCTGGCAATTCTGGGCATTGCTCTCAGCTGCGTTCGCTGCCCTGACGGCGATCTTCGCCAAGGTTGGCATCGAGAACATCAATTCCGATTTCGCCACCTTCATCCGCACGGTCATCATCCTGATCGTGCTGGGTGCCATCCTGCTTGCCAGCGGCCAGTTCCAGTCGCCGGCCACGATCTCGGGAAAGACCTGGGCTTTCCTCGGCCTGTCCGGTCTGGCGACCGGCGCGTCATGGCTCTGCTACTTTCGGGCGCTCAAGATCGGCAATGCGGCGCAGGTGGCGCCGATCGACAAGCTAAGCGTCGTGCTTGTGGCGGTGTTTGGCGCGGCCTTTCTCGGCGAGCGGTTGTCCGGAGCGAATTGGCTTGGCGTCGCCCTTATCGCGGCGGGCGCGGTGCTGGTCGCCTATCGAGGCTAGTTGCGCGCCGTTGCGGGCATTCTTTGTTTCAAGACGGGTGATGAAGATATCGAAGCGATTGGGCATCGTCCGGTCAGTGCTCCGTCGTGCTATCGGGTTTGTTGTCGGAAAGCCTGACGTTGGTCGGCAAAGCGCTCACGGCTCGCTCTTTGGCCAGGCTGTGCTCGGTCTTGGCAGATAGGCGCTTGTCCCTGGGCGCGGCACCGCGCTTGCGGCCGGCATAGTAGGGCTCGAAAGCGTCCTGTATCTTCAGGCTGTCCATCCTGTCCTCCTCCGGAATCAGGGGGCTAATCTGCCAACGCCGGTTTGGTTCCCCACTGTGGCAAAGGAAAGGCGAATTCCTTACATCGGCGTCAGCTTTTGCAAGCCCGCGTCAGCCGTGCCAAACAGGGCTGAATGGAGAAGTCATCGGTGACCGCAGAGACGAGCAAGCGCAGCTATGTGGTCGGGCAGACCGAGATCGCGGCACGGCCATTGGAACCGGCGCTCTATCTGGTGGCGACGCCGATCGGCAATCTCGCCGACATCACGCTGCGCGCGTTGGAGACGCTGGCCGCCGCCGACATCGTTGCTTGCGAAGACACGCGGGTGTCGCGCGTGCTGCTCGACCGCTACGGCATTCGCCGCCGCACCACGGCCTATCATGAACACAATGCCGGCGAGGCCGGGCCGAAGCTGATATCGGCACTTCAGGCCGGGCAGAGCGTGGCGCTGATCTCCGATGCCGGCACGCCGCTGGTATCCGATCCCGGCTACCGGCTGGTCGGCGAGGCGCTCGACCACGGCATCCGCGTCGTGCCTATCCCCGGCCCGTCAGCGCCGCTGGCGGCCCTGACGGCATCCGGCCTGCCCTCCGATGCCTTCCTGTTCGCCGGCTTCCTGCCGGTCAAATCAGGGCAGCGGCTGACACGGCTGGAAGCACTGAAGGCCGTGCCGGCGACGCTGATCTTCTTCGAATCGCCGCGCCGGCTGGCTGACTCCCTGGCTGCCATGGTCGAAGCGCTCGGCGGCGAGCGCAAGGCCGCTATCGGCAGGGAATTGACCAAGACTTTTGAAGAGATGCGCACCGGTACGCTGCAGGCGCTGGCCGACCACTATGCTGCGGCCGATACGCCGAAGGGCGAAATCGTCGTCTGCGTCGGTCCGGCCGAGGCCAGGGTCGACGAGCCTGAAGACATCGACCGTCTGCTTCTGTCGCTTGCCGCCGAAATGCCGGCCTCCAAGGCGGCCGCGGAAGCCGCGAAGATGACCGGCGGCCAGAAACAGGCCCTCTATCGGCGGCTGCTTGACCTCAGGGAGACTTCTGGAGAAAGCGACAGTGGCTGAGCGCCCAAGCGTCAGCCGCCAAAAGGCCTATCGACGCGGTCATCGCGGCGAATGGCTGGCGGCGGCAGCACTGATGATGAAGGGCTACAGAATCCTTGCGCGCCGCCACCGCACACGCTTCGGCGAGATCGACCTGATCGCGCGGCGCGGCGATCTGGTGCTGTTCGTCGAGGTCAAGGCGCGCCGCACGCTGATGGAAGCCATGGAGGCGATCGGTCACGAATCGGAGCGTCGCATAGAAGGCGCGGCTGACATCTGGCTGTCACGCCAAGCGGACTATGGCAGATTGTCGATGCGCTTCGACATGGTCGCCGTGCTGCCTTGGCGCTGGCCGGTGCATGTCGAGAATGCATTTTACGGGAGGAGTTGAGGGGCCACTTACGGGCGTTGCTCGCCCTTCGCTGGCTCAGGGCGTTCGTCGTTCGGAAAGCCAAGCAATTGGCTTTCCGTCCGCTTCGCGGACCACTCCTCACCCCCAGATCATCAGCGCCATCAACCCGACACCGCCGACCACCAGCCGCCACCAGCCGAACAGCGCGTAGCCTTTGCGCGAGACGTAGTCGAGCAGGAAGCGCACGACGATGAGCGCCGTGACAAAGGCGGCGACGAAGCCGACGGCGATGATCGGCAGGTCGGCACTGCTCAGCACGTTGCGGTTCTTGAACAGGTCGAAGGCGAAGGCGCCGACCATGGTCGGGATCGCAAGGAAGAAGGAAAATTCAGCGGCCGCGCGCTTGTCGACGCCCAAAAGCAGGGCGCCGACGATGGTCGAGCCCGAACGCGATGTGCCGGGAATGAGCGACAGGCACTGGAAAAGCCCGATCTGCAGGTAAAGCCGGGTCGGGAAGCGCTCGACGTCGCGGTAGACCGGCTTGAGGTTCATGCGGTCCACCGCCAGCAGCACGACGCCACCGATGATCAGCATGATGCAGATCAGCCTCGGCGATTCGAACAGCACCGTCTTGATGAAATCATGCGCCAGCGCGCCGATGATCGCCGCCGGCAGGAAGGCGATCAGGATGCCGATGGCGAAATGCCGCGTCAGCCGGTCATGCGGCAGTTCGAGCAGCATCTTCCACAGGCGGCGGAAATAGACGCTGAGGATCGCCAGGATGGCGCCGAGCTGGATCAGGATCTCGAAGGCCTTGCCGGTCGAATGGAAGCCGAGGAAATGACCGGCAAGCAGAATATGGCCGGTCGACGACACCGGGATGAACTCGGTCAACCCCTCCAGCAGGCCGAGCAGCAGGGCTTCGACGATGGTCTGGCTTTCCATGGCTACCTCGGCATTGGCGTGACGGCTGACAGAAGGGCTTGCTTGTCATGGCGTTGAAGTCCCCCTATAGGTCGCAACACCCTGACGGCCCGCTAACCGGGCGGCCAAGACTTACCGGTGCGCCCTGCGATTCGCCAGTGCGCTTTATCATCGCGGAACCATGCTGACGCTTTTCCACCATCCCATGTTCGCCACCTGTCGCTTCGTCCGCCTCGCATTCGGCGAGTATGGCGAGGAGCTGGCTTTGATCGAGGAAAAGCCGTGGACCCGGCGCAAGGAGTTCCTGGCGCTGAACCCGGCCGGAACGCTGCCGATCCTGCTGGCAGAAGGCGACGTGCCGATCGTCGGCGCGACGGTGATTTCGGAGTATCTCGATGAAACGCGCGGCGTGCTGAAGCGCGACAAGCGGCTGTTCGCCGAGGACCCGATGCAGCGCGCCGAAATCCGCCGGCTCATCGACTGGTATCTCAACAAGGCTGAAAGTGAAGTCACTCGCCATCTGGTGCGCGAGCGCGTGCTCAAGCCGGTCATGCCGGAAACCGCTGGCGGCGGCTCGCCCGATTCGGGCGCGATCCGTGCCGCGCGCGCCAACATCCGCCAGCACATGAAATACACCAACTGGCTGGCCGGCACCCGCCATTGGCTGGCTGGCTCCAGGGTCACCTATGCCGATCTCGCGGCCGCGGCGACGCTGTCGGTGCTCGACTATCTCGGCGAGATCGACTGGCGCGAGCACAGCGCTGCACGCGAATGGTACACGCGGGTCAAGTCGCGGCCCTCCTTCCGGCCGCTTTTGACCGACCGGGTGCGCGGCCTGTCACCGGTGTCGCATTATGCGGACCTCGACTTCTGACGCCGCAAAACTGCGCGCGATGATCGACGCGGAGGCGCAGCGCGCCGGCTTCGATGCCGTTGCCGTCACCTCCCCCGATGCGATCCCGCTGGCGCCGGCGCGCCTGGCCGAATTCGTCGCTGATGGCTTTCATGGGTCAATGGACTGGATCGCCGAGACGCTGCAACGCCGCAGTGAACCAACGGCCCTCTGGCCGCAGGTGCGCTCGATCATCGTGCTTGCGATGAACTATGGCCCCGACCATGATCCGCGCGGGGTGCTGGCCAAGCGCGACTCCGGCGCGATCTCGGTCTATGCGCAAAACCGCGACTATCACGATGTGATGAAGGGGCGGCTGAAGGAGATCGCCGGCAAGATCGTGGCGCGCGCCGGGGGTGATGTGAAGGTATTCGTCGACACTGCGCCGGTGATGGAAAAGCCGCTGGCCGAGGCCGCCGGGCTCGGCTGGCAAGGCAAGCACACCAATCTGGTCAGCCGTGAACACGGCTCCTGGCTGTTCCTCGGCACCATCTTCACCACCGCCGAACTCGTGCCCGACCGCGCCGAGATCGACCATTGCGGCTCCTGCCGTGCCTGCCTCGACGCGTGCCCGACCGATGCCTTTCCGGCGCCCTACCGGCTCGATGCGCGGCGCTGCATCTCCTATCTCACCATCGAGAACAAGGGGCCGATTCCGTACGAATTCCGCGAAAAGATCGGCAACCGCATCTATGGCTGCGACGATTGTCTTGCCGCCTGCCCGTGGAACAAATTCGCCCGGGCAGCTTCCGAAGCAAAACTCGTCGCGCGCGATGATTTGCGCGAGCCGCCGCTCGCCGACCTTTTGGGTCTCGATGACGCGGCCTTCCGCGCTTTCTTCTCCGGTTCGCCGATAAAACGCATCGGCCGCGACCGGTTCATCCGCAACGTGCTGATCGCCGCCGGCAATTCCGGCGATGCCTCTCTTGCCGACACTGTGCGCGCCTTGCTGGACGATGCCTCGCCGCTGGTGCGGGGCGCGGCAATATGGGCGCTGGCGCGGCTGGTGCCCGATGCCGAATATTCAGAACGGGCAGCCATCGGCCTGAAAACCGAAAGCGACGAAGCCGTGCGCGACGAATGGCGTTTGGCGCGGCCAACCAGGGCGAATGCATGAGCGAAAAGCAGATATTCATCTTCGGCGCCGGCCATTCCGGCAGGGCTTTTGCTCGGGCTAACAAAGGCGCCGCGACGATCTTCGGCACGACACGCTCGCCGGAAAAATTCGAGACGCTACGGCAGGCCGGTGTCGCGCCGCTCCTGTTCGACGGCGCGATGACCGGCGAAATCGGTGATGCATTGGGAAAAACAACGCATCTGCTGATTTCGGTCGCCCCGGAAGAGGCCGGCGATCCTGTGCTGAATGCCGCCCGCGCGGGAATCCTCACTCAAATGCCGGTGCTTGAATGGATCGGCTATCTCTCCACCGTCGGCGTCTACGGCAATTATGACGGCGCATGGGTCGATGAAACGGCGGAATGCCGGCCGGTGTCGAAGCGCTCCGTGATGCGGGTGGCCGCCGAACGAGAATGGCTGGAGCTGGGCCGCGAGATCGGCCGGCCGGTGGCGATCCTGCGCCTGTCCGGCATTTACGGCCCCGGCCGCAACGCGCTGGTCAATCTGGAAAACGGCACTGCAAGGCGGCTGGTCAAGCCGGACCAGGTGTTCAACCGCATCCATTGCGACGACATTGCCGGCGCCCTGTGGCAGCTCATCCAAGGCAATACAGGCGGCATCTTCAACGTCACCGACGACCTGCCGGCGCCGCCGCAGGATGTCGTCGCCTATGCCGCTTCGCTAATGGGTATCGAACCGCCGCCCGAAATTCCCTTCGACGCCGCCCAACTTTCGCCCATGGCACGGTCCTTCTATGGCGAGAACAAGCGTGTCGCAAACGCGGCGATCAAGGCGGCGGGCTATTCCCTGCGCTTTCCAGACTACCGCGCCGCCTTCGACCATATGTGGGCAAGCGGCGATTGGCGTGACGGCGAAGCGCGCAGCCCGATGAAGCGCTGACCATCGAAGCCGCGGGCGCAGCGTGCTATGATTCGGCCTTGGGATTGCGGTGGAGAACCGGGTTCATGAAGACAGCGATGAGGCTATCTCTAGGCAAAACGCCCCTGTTGGCCGCTGCGCTCGGCCTGCTTGCCGTGCTTGGGTTAGCCGTTCAGCCGGCGAGTGCCGAGGAGCGGGCAAAAGACCTGTTCGGCGCCAAGAAACTGCCGGCCGCGACCGCGGCGCAGTCGATCGGATTCTATTCCAAGGGCTGTTTTGCCGGCGGCGTCGCCATTCCCTTGGACGGTCCGACCTGGCAGGTGATGCGGCCGTCGCGCAACCGCCGCTGGGGCCATCCGGCGATGATCGCGGTAGTCGAGAAATTGTCGCGCGACGCAGCGGCCGATGGTTGGCCAGGCCTGCTGATCGGCGACATTTCGCAGCCGCGCGGCGGCCCGATGCTGACAGGACATGCCTCGCACCAGATCGGGCTCGACGCCGACATCTGGCTGACGCCGATGCCCCGCCGCCCGCTGTCGATGGCGCAGCGCGAATCGATGAGCCCCACCTTGATGGTCGATGAGAAGCCCCATCTGGTGAAGGACGCGCTGTGGACGCCAGCGCACACAAAGCTTCTGAAGCGGGCGGCGAGCTACGGCCAGGTCGAGCGCATCCTGGTCAATCCGGGCATCAAGAAAAAGCTCTGCGACACCGTCAAGGGCGACCGCTTCTGGTTGCGCAAAGTCAGGCCGTTCTGGGGCCACGACTATCATTTTCACATGCGCATCGGCTGCCAGCCCGGATCGCCCGGCTGCAAGGCGCAGGAAGCGACGCCGGACGATGACGGTTGCGGCAAGCCGCTGGCCTGGTGGTTCACGCAGGAGCCGTGGCGGCCCAACAAGAACCCCGATGCGCCCAAGGCGCGCGACCTGATGACGATGGCGAACCTGCCGAGCGAGTGCCGCGCCGTGCTCGACGCGCCGGGGCTGTCGTCGGCCGAGGCGGCGACCTACCATGGCGGCGGCGTGCCGGTCGCGGCTGCCGCGCCCGAACCCGAAGCGCCGTCATTGCCCGCCACCCCGGCCGCCGCCGGCTTGCCAAGCACGATGAACGCTTTCACGGCGACGCCCGAGATCGGCGTGCCGCTGCCGCGACCGCGGCCGCCTGGAAACTGACGATCACGGCTTATAGCTTACAGCCTTATAGGCAGGCTCAATCGGTTCAGCGCCTCATTTTTGCGAAACCGTGGCGGTTTGGCCGCAGAGCCGGCCTCAGCGCGCCGCCGGGGTCGAAAACCGTTTCCCTTTTCAAACCCATGCGCTAGTCAACGGAAGAACGGCCAGATGCCGTCGGGGGCGCCGGAGACGGACGAGAGCATGCCACGCACAGGCGACGACGATACTTTGTTGCGGTTTCCGATCCTGATCGGCGACATCGGCGGCACCAATGCGCGCTTTTCGATCGTGCTCGACGCCAATTCCGAGGCAGGCGAGCCGACCATTGTCCAGACGGCGAACTACAACACCATCGACGAGGCGATCCAGGCGGCCGTGCTCGACCGCTCGTCGGTGCGCCCCAATTCGGCGGTGCTGGCGGTGGCTGGCCCGGTCGACGGCGACGAGATCGAACTCACCAACTGCCCCTGGATCGTCAAGCCGAGGAAAATGTTCGCCAGCCTCGGCCTGAGCGACATCGTCGTGCTCAACGATTTCGAGGCGCAGGCGCTGGCCGTCGTCGCGCTCGGCGAGGAGCACATGGAAAAGATCGGCGGCGGCACGCCGGAGCCCAATGCCGGGCGCGTCGTGCTCGGTCCAGGAACCGGGCTCGGCGTCGCCGGGCTGGTCCACGCGCTGCACCACTGGATACCGGTCCCCGGCGAGGGCGGCCATATGGACATCGGCCCGCGCACACCGCGCGATTTCGAGGTTTTTCCGCATATCGAGAAGCTCGAAGGCCGCGTTTCGGGCGAGCAGATCCTGTGCGGACGCGGTCTGGTCAATGTCTACAGGGCGGTAGCCAAGGCGGACGGCAAGCCGTCGCCCTTCACCACGCCGGCCGAGATCACTGCCGCGGCACTTGCGAAAACCGATCCGGTTGCAGAGGAAGCGCTGGAGATCTTCGTCACCTGCCTTGGGCGCACCGCAGGCGACCTTGCTCTGGTGTTCATGAGCCGCGGCGGTGTGTTTCTCACCGGTGGCATCGCGCAGAAGATCGTGCCGGCGCTGAAAGCCGGCAATTTCCGGGCCGCTTTCGAGGACAAGGCGCCGCACAGCGCGATGATGCGCACCATGCCGGTCTACGTCATCACCCACCCGCTGGCCGCACTTCTGGGCCTTGCCGCCTATGCCAGGAACCCCTTGCTGTTCGGTGTCCAGACGGAGGGCCGGCGCTGGCAGGCCTGAAAGCCAGCGAAGCGCTCGCGCCCCGCGACGAAGTTAATCAGGTGCGGGCATAGGCAATCAGGCCGCAGGGCGTTAAGAGGGGTGCCGAATTTGCAGCCCGGTCCCACGAGGCGGAAAACCACAAAGCGCTCCCGATTTGACACTTCAAGCTCCAAACAAACAAAAAGCCCGGCCCGGCGAGGTCACAGCGGTGCTCCGCCGCATCCTCGCTGAAAACGGCAAAGAGTATCGCTGGACCTATGTCGTCGCCGTCTCTTGCCTGCTGATCGTTTCCGGCACCACTGCCTTCACGGCGTGGATCATGGCCCCGATGATCAACCAGATCTTCTACGAACGACGCGGCGATATGCTCTGGTTGATCTGCGCCGGTTTCATGGGGGCCTCCCTGCTGCGCGGCTTCGCCGGTTACGGCCAAGCAGTCGCGTTGGCCAGTATCGGCAACAATCTGGTCGCGCGCTACCAGAAGCGCAGCTTCGACCATCTGATGAAGCTCGGCGTCAACTTCTTCAACGATACGCGTTCCGGTCGGCTGGCGGCACAGGTCAGCGAGAATGTCGGCGGCGTTCGCGATCTGCTGTCGCTGACACTGACCTCCATCAGCCGCGACGCGGTCACGCTGGTCGCTCTCGTCGGCGTGATGATCTATCAGGATCCGGTGTTGTCGCTCAGCTCGCTGCTGATCGGCCCTCCACTGATCTGGGCCGTCGTCTATATCACCCGCCGACTGCGGCGTATCAACCGGGAATCCGTCCTGATCAATTCGCGGCTGAACGGGTCCGTGCAGGAAGCCACGCAAGGCATCGCCATCGTCAAGGCCTTCACCTTGGAGGCCGAGCTGGCGCGCCGCATCGGCATCATGGCGGACACGGCCGAGCAGCGTAACAACAAGATCGCCCGCGTCTCGGAGCGGCTGTCGCCGATTTCCGAGATTCTGGGCGGTCTCGCCATCACCTCCGTGCTTGCCTATTCCGGCTACCGGGCGTTGTATCTTGGGCAGCCGCCGGGCGCGGTTTTCTCCTTCATCACCGCGCTGATCATGGCTTACGATCCGGCAAGACGCCTGGCGCGCACACAGGTGGGCATGGAACGTGCCCTGGTTAACGCGCGCATGATCTACGAGTTGCTCGACCTGGAGCCGAAACAGGGCGACGCACCCGATGCCGTCGAGGCGAGGATCACCACCGGCGAGGTGCGTTTCGACAATGTGACGTTCGGCTACAGCGCCGACATGCCGGTGCTTAGGGACCTGAGCTTTACCGCCGCGGCCGGCAAGGTGACGGCGATCGTCGGTGCGTCGGGCGCCGGCAAATCGACGCTGGTGGCGCTCTTGCAGCGCTTCTACGACGTCGATCGGGGCAGCATCGAGGTCGATGGCCAGGACATCTCGAAGGTAACCAAGCATTCGCTGCGGCAGTCGATCGCCTATGTGGCGCAGGCGCCCTATCTGTTCGAAGGCACGATCCGAGACAACATCCGCTACGGCCGTCTGTCGGCCACGGACGCCGAGATCGAGCAGGCGGCGAAACAGGCGGCAGCCGACGAGTTCATCCGCCAGCAGCCGCAAGGTTACGACACGCCGGTCGGCGAAGGCGGCTCGACCCTTTCCGGCGGCCAGCGCCAGCGCGTCTCGATCGCCCGCGCCATCGTGCGCCAGGCACCGATTCTGCTGCTCGACGAGGCGACATCGGCGCTCGACAACGAAGCGGAGGCGCGCGTCCAGGAAGCGCTGACCCAAGTCATGCAAGGCCGCACGACCATCGTCATAGCGCATCGGCTGTCGACGGTGGTCAATGCCGACCACATCATCGTGCTGGAAGAGGGACGGTTGGTCGAGGAAGGCACCCATGCGACGCTGATGGCCGACCCGGACAGCATCTATTCCCGCTTCCACCGCATCCAGGGCAAGAAGGGACTGGGGCTTGTCGAGGACCGCGAGCCGATCCAAACTCCGGTCCGGGCCACGCGTGCGAAGAAGACTGCTGTGAGGAGCACATGAGCGAAGCAGGCGATATGGGCCTTGTGGTGGTGGGCGCTGCCGGCCGCATGGGCCAGACGCTGATCCGTGCCATCCACACCATCCCCGGCGCGCGGGTCATCGGCGCGGTCGAGCGGGCGGGTTCGCCCTATCTGGGCAAGGACGCAGGCGAACTGGCGGGCATCGGCATCATCAATGTGCCGATCGGCGACGACCCGTTGCCGGTCTTCGCCAAGGCAGACGGCGTGCTCGATTTCACCACCCCGGCCTCATCAGTCGAATTCGCTGGCTACGCCGCGCAAGCGCGCATCGTTCACGTCATCGGCACGACCGGGTGCACGGCCGACGACAATGCGAAAATCGCGGCGGCGGCGCGCCATGCGACCATCGTCAAGTCGGGCAATATGAGCCTCGGCGTCAATCTTCTGGCGGTGCTGGTCGAACAGGCGGCGCGCGCGCTCGATGCCGACGATTTCGACATCGAGATCCTCGAAATGCACCATAAGCACAAGGTCGACGCGCCGTCGGGCACAGCACTTCTGCTCGGCGAAGCTGCCGCCGCCGGGCGCGGTATCCCCCTTTCCGGCAACGACGTGCGGGTCCGCGACGGCCACACCGGCGTGCGCAAGACCGGCTCGATCGGCTTTGCCACGCTCCGCGGCGGCTCGGTGGTCGGTGACCACAGCGTGCTGCTGGCTGGCACCGGCGAGCGCATCACGCTTGCCCACCATGCAGAGGACCGCGCCATCTTCGCCCGCGGCGCCGTCAAGGCCGCCTTGTGGGCGCGCGGCAAGAAGCCAGGATTGTATTCGATGCGGGACGTGCTCGGCTTGAGCTGAGGCGGACCATCCACACCTTGTAGGAGCAAACATGTCGAGAACCCTCGTGCTCGTGCGTCACGGCCAGAGCGAATGGAATTTGAAGAACCTGTTCACCGGCTGGCGCGACGTCGACCTGACCGAGCAGGGTCACGCCGAGGCCAAGGCCGCCGGCCAGAAACTCAAGGCGCGTGGCATGAAATTCGACATCGCCTTCACCTCGGCGCTGATCCGGGCGCAAAAAACCTGCCAGCACATTCTCGACGCGGTCGGCCAGAGCGATCTGAAAACCATCCGCGACCAGGCACTCAACGAGCGCGACTATGGCGACCTCTCCGGCCTCAACAAGGACGACGCCCGCAAGAAATGGGGCGAGGACCAAGTGCATGTCTGGCGCCGCTCCTACGACGTGCCGCCGCCGGCCGGCGAAAGCCTCAAGGACACCGGCGCCCGCGTCTGGCCCTATTACCTGCACGACCTGCAGCCGCATGTGCTGCGCGGCGGCACCGTGCTGGTCGCTGCGCACGGTAACTCGCTGCGCGCGCTTATCATGGCGCTGGACGGCAAGTCGGGCGAGGAGATCGTCAAGCTGGAACTCGGCACCGGCGTGCCGGTCATCTACCAGCTCAACGCCGATTCCACCGTCGCTTCGAAGGAAGTGCTGGACGACTGAGCCGGCGAACGGAGCACCTGCGAAAAAAGCGCGTTGACAGCAATCGCTTGCCCGCTTACATGAGCCCGCACCAGCCCAGATGGCGGAATTGGTAGACGCGCACGGTTCAGGTCCGTGTTCCGCAAGGAGTGGAGGTTCGAGTCCTCTTCTGGGCACCAAATTCCCGTTTCGAACCATTCAACGGTTCAGAAACTTAGAGAAAAAGCCCGGCTCGTCCGGGCTTTTTCTTTTCAGCCAACCTCCCCTCGCGGCTAGCTCCTCAACAAACCGCTTCAAACTCCGCGCCCGCTTCGTTACGCTCAAAACCATGTCTCAATCCACCACCCAGATCTTCGGTGCCCGCCGCGACCAGGCGTTCCCCACGCTGGCCGAGGTGGACATCGACCGCATGCGCCGGTTCGGCGAGGCCAGCTTCTATGCAGCCGGCGAGCACATCATCGAAGCCGGCGATGTGGCGCCCGGTCTGATCGTCGTGCTGTCGGGCAGCGTGGACATCACGCAGGACGGCGGGCTCGGCCGGCGCGAGACGATCGTCACGCATGGCCCAGGCAGCTTTGTCGGCGAGCTGGCGCAGCTTTCGGCCCGTCCCTCGCTGGTCAATGCGCAGGCCGCCGAACCGGTGGAGGCGTTCGTCATCGCCTCGCAGCGGCTGCGCGACCTGATGGTGCAGGAGGCCAATCTCGGCGAGCGCATCATGCGGGCGCTGATCCTGCGCCGCGTCGGGCTTTTGGAGAGCGCCACCAGCGGGCCGATCATCATCGGACCCCAGGACAATGCCGACGTGTTGCGCCTGCAGGGCTTCCTCGCCCGCAGCGGCCAGCCGCATCGCGTGCTCGATTCCGGCAGCGATCCCTGCGCCAAAACCCTGGTAGAACGCTTCGAGGTCGATCCTCACCACCTGCCGATCGTGCTCTGTCCAAACGGCAGGCTGCTGATGAACCCCGGCGAAAAGGACCTCGCCCGCTGCATCGGCCTGCTGCGGCCGATCGATGCCGATACGGTCTATGACGTGGCCATCGTCGGCGCCGGCCCGGCAGGGCTGGCGGCGGCGGTCTATGCGGCCTCCGAGGGGCTATCGACGATCGTGCTCGATTGCCGCGCCTTCGGCGGACAGGCCGGTGCATCCTCGCGCATCGAGAACTATCTTGGTTTCCCCACAGGCATTACCGGCATGGCGCTGATGGCGCGCGCCTACAACCAGGCGCAGAAATTCGGCGTCGAAATGGTCATCCCGGACGAGGCGAAGCTTTTGAGCGCCGCCTCCGACGCGTCAGGCGCCCGCTATCTGCTCGATGTCGGCGATGGCGAGACCGTGCGCACGCGCAGCGTGGTGATCGCCAGCGGCGCGCGCTATCGCCGCCTCGACATCGCCAATCTGGCGCGGTTCGAGGGAACGTGCGTGCATTACTGGGCGTCGCCCATCGAAGGGCGGCTTTGCGCGGACCAGGAAGTGGCGCTGGTCGGCGCCGGCAATTCGGCCGGGCAGGCGGCTGTCTACTTGGCCAGTCATGCGCGCAAAGTGGCGCTGCTGGCGCGCGGTGGCAGCCTCGATGCCAGCATGTCGCGCTACCTGGTCGAACGCATCAAGGCGCAGCCTAACATCGAGGTGCTGACCGGGACCGAAATCGAGGCGCTGGACGGCGAAGAGGGCAATCTTGGCACGGTGCGATGGCGCAACCGCGCCAGCGGCGCGGAAACGACGCGCCCGATCCGCCATCTCTTTCTCTTCATCGGCGCCGACCCGAACACCGATTGGCTGGTGAATTGCGGTGTGGCGCTGGACGCCAGGGGGTTCGTGCGCACCGGATCGGAGCTGGGATCGGCGCAGATGGAGACGAGCCGCAGCGGCGTGTTCGCCATCGGCGACGTCCGCGCCGGTTCGGTCAAACGCGTCGCGGCGGCTGTCGGCGAAGGCGCCCAGGTGGTCGCGGCATTGCATGCCTATCTCGCGCGCGCGGACGCACCTCAAACAGCAGGGAGACCATGATGGATGAATGCAGGCATACGCGCGACATCAGGAAGGTGACGCCGAGTGCGCTCGGCTGCGAGGAGTGCCTGAAGAGCGGGTCGCAATGGGTGCATTTGCGGCTCTGCCGCACCTGCGGCCATGTCGGCTGCTGCGACGACTCGCCCAACCGCCACGCCACCAAACATTTCCACGCCACCAAGCATCCGATCATCGAGGGCTACGATCCGCCGGAAGGCTGGGCATGGTGCTATGTCGACGAGGTGTTTGTCGACCTCGGCGACGACGTGACCCCGCAGAACGGCCCGATCCCGCGCTTTGTTTGAGCGGCGCCGCATGGCGACGGAATCCCGGGAAAAGCGCGATCCGTCCGGGCTTCATTGGCGGCGGTTTCCCTGCTGAACGGCCTGGCAGTCAGTCAGCGAAATACAGATATCCCAGCCACCCGGCCAGCACGATCGAGGCAGTCCAGATACAAACAATGATCACCGCCGCGTAGCGGCTCACCGGCCTGTCGGCGGCCAGCGCGGCGGTCTTTCTGTGTTCCGCCATCACCTCGGGCGGTATCATCCTGACCACGGCAAGGACGCCCAAAGGGACAAGGATGACGTCGTCGAGATAGCCGATCACCGGAATGAAATCGGGGATCAGGTCGATTGGCGACAAGGCATAGCTTGCAACACACACGGCAAGCGCCTTGGCGTACCAGGGCGTTCGGGGATCGCGAGCGGCGAGGTAGAGCGCATGCACATCGCGCTTGATCGTTCGGGCCCACTCATTCAGTGCCATCGGATGATTTTAGCGCCAAATGAAAACCGCCGATAGCGCACGCCAGGCGCCCGCCTCCGACAGCATCTCGAAGAGCCGATGACCGCCGGTCTACCGCACGGAGCCGGTGACGGTCGGGTCGATCATGCTGGGAACGGATTTGCGTTCGTTGCCGGCAAGCGCCGCTATGATCAGCAGGCTGGCAACCACCGGGACAAACAGGATGGCAACGCGAGCTTGCACGTAAAAGATGGCGCGCCATTCATTGCGCTTGTCGGGGCTGTTGCTCATCATACTCACTTTGTCGGTCCCCCACGCGGTGACATAGCTGCAAACGGTTAAACAACTCCTTCCGACTTCGTTAACCCAGCGGAATTGAGGCGAAATTCCCAGGCGATCCCAGAGATGGCGATGCCAGGCTTCAATTCAGCCCGATAAGCCTGGCGCCCTGCCGGAACAGCGCCACGGCGTCCGGCTCGAAGCGGAAGGTGCCGATGAAATCGTCGGCGCAATAGTCCGGCCTTGTCTTGCGAATGGCGGCGGCGAAGCCGCGCGCCTCTTCGAGCCGTCCGGCCAGCGCCAGGCAGTGCGCGGCGATCGCCAGTATGATGGCGTGGGCGTTGGGCCGCGCCGCCGCCTTCAGCGCCCATTCGGCCGCTTCCTCGAACTGGCCGAGCCGGACATGCGCCATGGCGCGTGCGCCCAGCATGCCGAACAGCAGCGGGTCGAACGGGCTGAGATGGCGCGAATGATCGGAAGAGCCGATCGCCGCTTGCGGGTCGCCCGACTGCGAATGCACGAAGGACAGCGCATAGTGGCCGAGCGCGAAATTGGGGCTGAGATCGACCGCCCGCTCGAGTTCGAGCAGCGAGCCGTCCTGCTCGCCGCGCAGCCACAGCGCCCGGCCCATCGCCCAATGCGCGGCCGGATTGTGGTCGTCGACCAGCAGGCTGTGTCCGGCGCTCTCGAAGGCCAGGGCGCTTTCGCGGTCGCGGTCGCCCCAGCGCTGGAAGGCGTTCTGCCAGTGGGTGAAGGACAGGCCGGCATAGGCGCGGGCAAAGGTCGGGTCGAGCTGCAAGGCCTGGGCAAAGAAATGCCGCGCCTGCTCGTTTTCCGCCTGCGTGAAGCGGTACATATGCCAGAGGCCGCGATGGTAGGCCTCCCAAGCGTTGAGCGAGCTGGGCGCCTTCAGCATAGCGCGGTTGCGCTCGACCGTTTCGATCTCGGCCGAGATCGAGGAGACGATGCTGTTGCCGATGTCGTCGAGCACGGAAAAGATGTCATCGGGCCTGCGCTCGAAGGTCTCGGCCCAGATGATCCTGGCGCTGCGCACCTCGATCAGTTCGACGCTGACGATGAGGCGGCCGGACGGGCTGCGCACGGTGCCGGTGGCGACATAGTCGACATTCAGCCGGCGGCCGGCATCCTCGGGCGCGATGTTCTGCTCTGCCAGCGCAAACACCGATCCGCGCGCGATGACAAAGAAATCCCTGAGCTTGGCCAGGCGGGTGATGATGTCGTGGGTGAAACCGTCGGCCAATCCGCCGCGCGTGCCGCCACTCTCCTCGACAAACGGCATCACCGCCAGCGAAGCGTGGCTGGGCTCGACCGGGCCGGGTGCGGTGGGCGTGGTGGCCACCAGTGGCGATAGCGTGGACAGGCCGGCCGGCTGTGTCCGTAGCGAGGCTCCGGGCCGTTGTTCACGGATCGCCTGCCAAGCCGCGCGAAGCGGTGCGAAATCGAGCTCCTCCGACCGGAACAATCGCTCCGCCGAAGCCAGGTGCTGCTCTGCCGCGCCGGCCTCGCCGCGCCCTGCCAGATTGGACAGCAACGCCAGATGTCCGCACGTGTCGAACGGCGCCAGTTCCACCCATGTGTCGAGATGGGCGATCGCCTCGTCACTATGCGCCGGCAGGCTCGCGACAAGCCGTTCCAGCACGGCGGCATGGCAAGCGCTGAAGCGGCGGCGCTGCGCGATCAGCCAGCTGTTGAAATGCGGGCTGCGCTCGAGCTCCAGCCCGTCGAGGAAATCGCCGGCAAACAGTTTGGCCAGCGCCCGCAAGCGGTCGACCTCAAGGCTGCCGATCCCTTGCTTGGCGGCCTGGCTGACCTCCAGCGCATCGACCAGGCAATCGCTGAGATCCAGCGCGACCGTGTCACCCTGTGTCGCGACCCGGTGTCGGCCCGGCGCGTCGAGTGCGCCGCGCAGCTTGCTGAGGCACCAGCGCAGCTCGCCCCTTGGATCGGTCGGCACATCCCACAACAACTCGCACAGGCGACTGCGGCCGACCGGATGCGGCGCCAGCGCCAGATAGGCCAACAGCGCGCGCAGCTTGCGTGACGACGGCAACGTAACCGGCACATCATTGCGGGAGATCGCCAGCGGTCCGAGCAGGCGCACGGAAAGGACCGGCATGTCGCCGTCCGGCCTCGATCGGCTGGTTTCCACGTGCGTTTCCACGCCTGCTCCCACGCTGGCCTGTCGGCCTCTCCTGTATCACCAAACACGACACGGCGCATCCGGCAGCGGATTTCAGCGCCGGATGCAGCCATTGCCGCTGTGCGGCATGTCAGTCCTAGCGCGGCAAGGTCACCAAACCTCCCCGCCCGACCCGCCGGTTTGTAACCGGCCCGTGAAGACAAAACGCGATGACAATCAAGGAGACCAAGATGTTGCAGCAGCAGAAGATCAGAACCACGGCCGGGCGCGGCCGCTTGTTCGACAGCATTCTCGACACCGTCGGCGACACGCCGGTGGTGCGCATCAACAATCTCGGACCGGCCCACGCGACGATCTACGTCAAGGCCGAGTACTTCAATCCCGGCGCCTCGGTGAAGGACCGGCTGGCGCTCAACATCATCGAGGAGGGCGAGCGCAGCGGTGCGCTGAAGCCGGGCCAGACAGTTGTCGAGGCGACCAGCGGCAACACCGGCATTGGCCTCGCCATGGTCTGCGCGCAGAAGGGCTATCCGCTGGTCGTCACCATGGCCGACAGTTTTTCGGTCGAGCGCCGCAAGCTGATGCGCATGCTGGGCGCCAAGGTGGTGCTGACGCCGCGCGCCGAAAAAGGTTTCGGCATGTACAAGAAGGCGGTGGAACTGGCCGAGGCCAATGGCTGGTTCCTCGCCCGCCAGTTCGAGACGGCCGCCAATGCCGCCATCCACGAGGCGACGACGGCGCGCGAGATCGTCAATGACTTCGCCGGCTCGCGGCTCGATTGCTTCGTCACCGGCTATGGCACCGGCGGCACGGTGGTGGGCGTGGCGCGCGTGCTGCGCCGCGAGCGTCCGGAAACCCGCATCGTGCTCTCCGAGCCGGCCAACGCGCAGCTCATCGGCAGCGGCAAGGTTCAGCAGCGCGGCGCCGATGGTGCCCCGGCCGCCAGCCATCCAGCCTTCGAGCCGCACCCGATCCAGGGCTGGACGCCGGACTTCATCCCCAACGTGCTGCAGGAGGCGATCGACACCAGCCTCTATGACGAGGTGATGCCGATCGCCGGGCCCGAGGGCATCAAATGGGCCAGGGAATTGGCGCGGAAAGAGGGCATCTTCACCGGCATTTCCGGCGGCGCCACCTTCGCCGTGGCACGGCAGGTCGCGGAGAAGGCGCCGGCCGGCGCGGTGATCCTGTGCATGCTGCCCGACACCGGCGAGCGCTACATGTCGACGCCGCTGTTCGACGGGATCGAGGCCGAGATGGATGCCGAGGAGGCCGCCCTGTCGCGCTCGACGCCCGGCTGCCAGTTCCCGGCGACTTGACGGGAGATCTGGTATGGACGCCATGCAAGAAAACCTCGGCCTGGTGGCCGAGGAAACGCTCGATCCCCTGGACTGGGCCGATGTGCAGGCCCTGTCGCACCGCGTCATCGACGATGCGGTCGATTATCTCCGCGATGTGCGCGACCGCCCGGTCTGGCGGGAGATGCCGGCCGATGTGAGAGAGGCCTTCTCGGCGCCGCTGCCGCGCTCGCCGGCGCCGCTTGCCGCCGTCTATGGCGAGGTCTCGCGCACGGTGATGTCCTATCCGATGGGCAACATCCATCCGCGCTTCTGGTCCTGGTATATGGGGTCGAGCAACTTCACCGGCGCGCTCGGCGACTTCCTGGCGGCCATCCAGGGCTCGAACCTCGGCGGCGGCAACCACGCCGCCGGGCTGATCGACAGCCAGGTGGTGAACTGGTGCAAGGAGATGCTGGGCTTTCCAGCTTCTGCCGGCGGCACGCTGGTCAGCGGCGGCTCGATGGCCAACATCATAGGGCTGACCGTGGCGCGCAACGTCAAGGCCGGCATCGACGTGCGCGAGCATGGCGTTGCTGCCATCGAGAAGCCGCTGCGCTTCTACGGCTCGGAGCAGATACACTCGTGCCACCGCAAGGCGATGGAGGCACTCGGCCTCGGCAACCGGGCACTGCGCCGCATCCCGACCGATGCCGG
Source organism: Mesorhizobium sp. M7A.F.Ca.MR.148.00.0.0 (assembly GCF_003997735.1). NCBI lineage: Bacteria > Pseudomonadati > Pseudomonadota > Alphaproteobacteria > Hyphomicrobiales > Phyllobacteriaceae > Mesorhizobium > Mesorhizobium sp. M7A.F.Ca.MR.148.00.0.0. The sequence goes on from NZ_RZTB01000063.1 coordinate 19,250, forward strand.
GCTGCGCATCGATATCGCTGCCTTGCGTGCGGCGATCACTGAGGACCGCGCGGCAGGGTTCAAGCCGGCCTGCGTCATCGGTACGGCCGGCACCGTCAACACCGGGGCGATCGACGATTTGCAGGCGCTTGCGAAGCTGGCACATGAGGAAGGCCTCTGGTTCCATGTCGACGGCTGCATCGGTGCACTGATCGCCATTGCGCCTGAAAACGCGCATCGCGTCGCCGGCATCGAACGGGCGGATTCGGTCGCGCTCGATCCGCACAAATGGCTGCACGCGCCGTTCGAGGTCGGCTGCGCCCTGGTCAGGGATGCCGCCGCGCATCGCGGAACCTTCGCTGTGACGCCGGAATATCTGGAATCGACGCCGCGCGGCCTCGCCTCCGGCGAATGGCTGCATGATTACGGCCTGCAGACGTCGCGCGGTTTTCGCGCGCTGAAGGTGTGGATGGCGCTGAAGGAGCACGGTGTCGAGAAATTCGGCCGCCTGATCGACCAGAACATTGCCCAGGCTGTCTACCTTGCCGGCTTGATCGAGGCCGCGCCACAGTTGCAGCTGGCGGCATCGCCGACCGTCAACATCGTCTGCTTCCGCTATCAGCCCGGTCTGACAGGCGAGGCTCTTAAGGCGCTCAACACGGAGATCATGCTGCGGCTGCAGGAACAGGGCATTGCGGCCCTTTCGGACACCACGGTGCATGGCGAGCACTGGTTGCGCGTGGCGATCACCAATCATCGCACACGGCGCGAGGATCTAGACCTTCTGGTGCATGAAACGGTGCGGCTGGGGCATGAGATCGCAACGCAGGGTTCCGCGCCTTCCTAGTTACGGGCAGGCATGCGATTCTGCCGCGATGATTCGGGAGATCCAGGTCGTGACGCTGTTTCGTATGGTTGCACTGGCGGCGCTGGTCTTCACCGCCTCGGCGCAGGCCGCCGACATGGCTTTCTTCGTGAAGAACCTGCGCAAGGAATCTGTCGCGGTCGAGCTGTTCAGTCGCGACCGTGAGACGGTCTGGCCGGGCAATGACAAGGTGTTCCTGATCGAACCCGAGTCGCAGAAATCCGTGCCGCTGTCCTGCAATCAGGGCGAACATATCTGCTATGGCGCCTGGGCTGACGGCAATGACAGCCTCTCGGCCGGCGTCGGGCCGGACAATGACCAGCCCTGCGACACCTGCTGCTTCATCTGCGTGGAACACTCGACCGAGACGATCGATCTGGTGCCCTAGAGCGCGGAAGTGTCGTTGGACCCAAATTAAGTCAGGGATCGGCCCGTCCGGTCCACTTCCGCGATTCAGCGCTGCATGCAATGGTCGCCCCGCGGCCGGGTGGGCCGCTTATTCGGGGGGTTATCATGTTTCATGCCTATGCGCGCCGCATGCTGGCCGCGCTGTCCTTCGTCATGCTGGTTGCGTCGGCGGCGCAAGCCGACGATGTCACCTTCGCCATCAAGAACAGCCACCCCAACGCCATGCGCGTCGAGCTCTACAGCCAGGATCGCGACTATGTTTGGCCGGGCGAGGACAAGGACTATTTCCTCGACGACGGCGAGACCAAGCAGCTGCCGATATCCTGCAACGCGGGCGAATCGATTTGCTACGGCGCCTGGGTCGATGGCGACGAGGGCACCTATTGGGGCGTCGGTCCCGGCAACACGGAAAAATGCGAGGATTGCTGCTACACCTGTAGCGGCGGCGAGACCGAGGAGATCGAGCTGGTCCCCTGACCGGTTTGCCAGCTTGACGGTCTTCGGGCCGGAGCCATAGCCTGTGCAAATACCCAGCGCGCGCCGCCTCGCACTGTTCAGACGCGACGTGCTTCAGGCAAAAGGAGCCCAGCTATGGCCGGCATGGTCGAAAGCGACAAGATCGATGTCGGGTTTTCCGGCAAGCACTGCATCCATTCGCGCAACTGCGTGCTCGGCGATCCGCATGTCTTCGTGCCCAACGCGCCGGGCCAATGGATCCATCCCGAGGCGGCCAGCGTCGAGAAGATCGTCGCCATCGCCGAGAGCTGCCCTTCGGGCGCCATCACCTATGTCAGGAAGGATGGCCGGCCGCAGGAGCAATCACCGGTGGTCAACACGGTGCGGCTGCGGGAAAACGGCCCGCTGGCGGTACACGCCGAGATCGTGCTCGACGGCGAGACTTCTTATCGTGCCACGCTCTGCCGCTGCGGCGCTTCGGAAAGCAAGCCGTTTTGCGACGGCAGCCACAACAAATCCGGTTTTGCCGCCACCGGCGAGCCGCCGCTGAAGGACACGCTGGCGCTCGAAGCGAGGAACGGTCCGCTGAAAGTGACGCCGACCACCAATGGCCCGCTCAAGCTTGAGGGCAATCTCGAGATCGTCACCGGAACCGGCCATACGGTCGACCGTACGCAACGCGCCTTCCTCTGCCGCTGCGGCCATTCCGCCAACAAACCGTTCTGCGATGGCACGCACAAGAAGGTGGGGTTTGTGGGGTAGCTGCGATCTCCCTCCTTGAGGGGGAGATGGCCGGCAGGCCAGAGGGGGTCGTCTCGCGTAGAGCGCTGGCTTCCTCTTTCGCCTCGTATGAAGTCGCATCCAGTCGTGCCGACCCCCTCAGCGCTCGCGGCTTTATCGCCCGCTCCGTATCGGCTAAGGCAGGGACAAATAAATTGCCACCCGGACCGCCGCCAAAAATGACTGCCAAGACCAAGCCAAAGCCGCTGTTCCTCGGGATCGACACCGGCGGCACCTATACCGATGCCGTGTTGTGGTCTGAAACGGAAGGCCCGCAAGAAGGCCCGAACAAAGGCAAGGTGCTGGCCAAGGCCAAGGCGCTGACCACAAGGCATGATCTGGCCGTCGGCATTTCCGGTGCCGTCGACGCGGTGCTGGGCAAGGCCGGAACCGATCCGGCGGATATCAAGCTGGTGTCAATGTCGACGACGCTTGCCACCAACGCGCTCGTCGAGGGCCAGGGCGGCCGTGTCGCGCTGGTGATGATCGGCTTTTCCGAGGGCGACCTCGCCCGCGACGGGCTGAAGGCCGCGCTGGGCACCGATCCGGTGGTTTTTTGTCCGGGCGGTCACGACGTGCATGGCAATGCCGCCTGGCTCGACCTGTCTGGGCTGGAAGCGATGCTGCCGGAACTCGGCGCGTCGGTGTCCGGCTTTGCCGTCTGCGCCTATTTTGCCACCCGCAATCCGGCGCATGAGATCGCCGCCCGCGAGCTGATCCGCGAAAAGACAGGCCTGCCGGTCACATCGAGCCACGAGTTGTCGGCCAAGCTCGGCGGCCCGCGCCGGGCGTTGACCACTTTGCTCAACGCCAGGCTGATCTCGATGATCGACCGGCTGGTGGCGGCAACCGAAGGTTTTCTTGGAGAACGCAACATCGCAGCCCCGCTGATGGTGGTGCGCGGCGACGGTGCGCTGGTTTCGGCCGCGTTTGCCCGCCAGCGGCCGATCGAGACCATTCTGTCCGGCCCAGCCGCCAGCCTGGTCGGCGCCCGCCACATGACCGGGCTCGACAATGCCATGGTGTCCGACATCGGCGGCACCACCACCGACGTCGCCGTGCTCGATGGCGGCCGTCCCAGGCTCGACCCGGAAGGCGCCACCGTCGGTGGCTTCCGGACCATGGTCGAGGCCGTCGCCATGCGCACCTTCGGCCTCGGCGGCGATTCCGAAGTGGCGCTGGAAGATGGCGCGCTCAACCCGAAGATTCTGCTTGGACCGCGCCGCCTGGTGCCGTTGGCGCTGGCCGGCATGGCGCACGGTACAGCTGTCACCTCCGAACTCGAACGCCAGCTGCGGGCGCCCAATCCCGGCCGCATGGACGGCCGCTTCGCGGTGCGCACCGGCGTGCCGGATCGGCTCGCCGCAGGCCTGACCGGCGCCGAAGCCAAGCTCTACGAGCTGATTGGTGCCGTGCCGCTCGCCGTCGACAGGCTTTTGACCTCGAACGCGCAGAACGCGACGCTGAACCGGCTGGTGTCGCGCGGGCTGGTGCATGTCGCCGGCTTCACCCCGTCGGACGCCGCCCATGTGCTCGGCAAGCAGGCGAACTGGGAGCCCATCGCCGCGCGCCTCGGTGCCGAACTGTTCGCCCGCAAGCGTGACGGCCGTGGCCAGTACATCGCCGCCTCGCCGGAAGCGATCTCGGAGCGGGTGCTGGTGACGCTGACCCGCTGGTCGGCCGAATACATCCTCGAGACCGCCTTTGCCGAGGATGGGCTCGATGGCGCGTCGACGGTGGCGCACGCCCTGGTGCAGCGCGCCGTCGACGCGCATCCCGGCATCGCCCGCCTGAGCGTTGCGCTCGACCGCCCGGTCATCGGCCTCGGCGCCTCGGCGCCGCTGCACTATGCCGGGCTGCCGCCGCTGATCGGCAATGACTGCGTGGTGCCCAGGGATACCGATGTCGCCAACGCGCTTGGCGCCGTCGTCGGCCAGGTCAGGGTTTCGGCCGAGGCGCGGGTCAGCCAGCCCATAGAAGGGCTGTTTCGTCTCGCCTCGGGCGAGACCGTGCGCGATTTCCTCGACGAGGCGACGGCTATCGCGGCGGCCGAGGCCGATGTCCGCGCCATCGTCGCGGAGCGCGCTATGGAGGCCGGCACCGACAGCGCCGAGATCGACGTCGCCACCGAATTCCGGGTCTCGACCGTCGAAGCCCAGCGCATGTTCATCGAGGCGCATGTCGTGGCGGTGGCCTCGGGACGGCCGCGCATTGCGGTTTGAGCGGGGCGGCGAAATACGCCACCTTCACCCTAAGCTGAATTGACCCGGCAAACCTGACATGCCAAAGGCCCGCAAAGCCTTTCATCTGGAGTAGCCTGATGACCGACCGCATCGAGATCGCCGGATTGCGGATTGCCCGCGAGCTGCATGAGTTCGTGGCCAGGGAAGCGCTGCCGGGCACGGGCGTCGAAGCGGACGCCTTCTGGAACGGTTTTTCGGCCATCATCCATGATTTGGCGCCGAAGAACCGGGCGCTGCTGGCAAAGCGCGACGCCATCCAGGAACAGATAGACGGCTGGTATCGCGATCACGGCGCGCCGGTCGACATGGAGGCCTACAAGGGCTTCCTGAAAGAAATCGGCTATCTCGTTCCCGAAGGCCCGGCCTTCAGCGTATCGACCGCCAATGTCGACCCCGAAATTGCTGATGTTGCCGGACCGCAGCTGGTCGTGCCGGTGATGAATGCGCGCTATGCGCTCAACGCCGCCAATGCGCGCTGGGGGTCGCTCTACGATGCGCTCTACGGCACCGATGCCATCCCCGAAACGGATGGCGCCGAAAAGGGCAAAGCCTTCAATCCGGCGCGCGGCGCCAAGGTCGTTGCCTGGACGAAGGCCTTTCTCGACGAGGCTGCCCCGCTCACCTCGGGCAAATGGGCCGGCGTCAACGGGCTGTCGCTGGCGCAAGGCGCCTTGCGGCTGAGCGCCGGGGCCGGCTCGACCACGCTGGCCAACCCGAAGCAATTCGTCGGCTACCGTGGCGACGCGGCCAATCCCGATGCGGTGCTGCTGGTGCGCAACGGCCTGTACATCGAGATCGTGATCGACCGCAACAACCAGATCGGCCGCACCGATCCGGCTGGCATCGCCGATGTCATCCTGGAATCGGCGCTGACCACCATCCAGGACTGCGAGGATTCGGTCGCGGCGGTGGATGCGCCAGACAAGGTCGTCATCTACCGCAACTGGCTCGGCCTGATGAAGGGCGATTTGGCGGAAGAGATCACCAAGGGCGGCAAGAGCTTTGTCCGCAAGCTCAATCCCGACCGCTCCTACACCGCGCCCGCCGGCGGCACGCTGACTGTGCCCGGCCGCTCGCTGATGCTGGTCAGGAATGTCGGCCACCTGATGACCAACCCGGCGATACTTGATCGCGACGGCAATGAGGTTCCTGAAGGCATCCTCGATGCGGCGATGACGGCGCTGATCGCGCTGCACGATGTCGGGCCGAACGGCCGCCGCGCCAA
>NZ_RZTB01000063.1:25315-34393 GCF_003997735.1 Mesorhizobium sp. M7A.F.Ca.MR.148.00.0.0
GGAATACCATCAAGATGGGCATCATGGACGAGGAGCGGCGCACCACCGTCAACCTCAAGGAGGCGATCCGCGCCGCAAAAGAGCGTGTCGTGTTCATCAACACCGGCTTCCTCGACCGCACCGGCGACGAGATCCACACCTCGATGGAAGCCGGCCCGATGATCCGCAAGGGCGACATGAAGCAGGCCGCCTGGATTTCCGCCTACGAGGCGTGGAATGTCGACATCGGGCTGGAATGCGGCTTGGCCGGCCACGCCCAGATCGGCAAGGGCATGTGGGCGATGCCGGATTTGATGGCGGCGATGCTGGAACAGAAGATTGCCCACCCCAAGGCCGGCGCAAACACTGCCTGGGTGCCGTCGCCAACGGCGGCGACGCTGCATGCCACGCACTATCACAAGGTCGACGTCCACGCCGTGCAGGCGACGCTGAAGAACCGGCCCAAGGCGAAGCTCGACGACATCCTGTCGGTGCCCGTCGCCGTGCGGCCGAACTGGTCGCCCGAAGACGTCCAGAAGGAACTCGACAACAACGCGCAGGGCATTCTTGGCTATGTCGTGCGCTGGATCGACCAGGGCGTCGGCTGCTCGAAAGTGCCTGACATCAACGATGTCGGCCTGATGGAAGACCGCGCCACGCTGCGTATTTCCTCACAGCACATCGCCAACTGGCTACACCACGGCGTGTGCAGCGAGGACCAGGTGATGGCGACGATGAAGCGCATGGCTGACATCGTCGACCGCCAGAACGCGGGCGACCCGCTTTACCAGCCGATGGCGGCTGACTTTGACAAGTCGATAGCCTTCCTCGCCGCCTGCGACCTGGTCTTCAAGGGCCGCGTCCAGCCCAACGGTTACACCGAGCCGGTGCTGCACGCGCGGCGGCTGGAACTGAAGGCGCAGCAGAGCTGAAGAGGCCAGTGTCGTGTATGGGCGGCGGGTTTTCGGCCTGCTTTCTCCGGGGTGAGGCGTCAGGGAGCTGTATGGTCCAGGAGCCGGATGGTGGGATCGCGACGGTGTTCGGAGTTGACCCGATCGACGCCTTCCACCGTAATCGCAATCGTCCCGTTTTCCACTCTTGCTATCCAGCCCTTCGCTCTCAGATACCAGAGATGAAACTCGAGATGCTCTCGCGGACAGTCTGACAGACGTTCGAGCTCCACATCTCCGATCCCGGGATTGCCGACGTCGTGCCGGCGCTTCGCGTAAAGCAGCGACAGCAGCCTGGCCTGGATCACGACGTCACGCTCGATGCCTTTGGTGTTGCTGGCTTCCTCGGTCAATTCACGACGAAGGCCGGCATGGTCCCTGTACGCGATGTCGTATTGTGCGCGTTTGACCGGATCCTTGAGCGTATTGTGGGCTTCCACGATTTCACTGAAACGGGCTTCATCGCCGGTTTCGCGATTGTCTGGATGATAGCGCATCGCAAAATAGCGAAATATGCGCTCCAGCGTTTCCGAGTTGGCGTTCGGGCTAACTTCCAAAACTTCGTAGTAGTCAATGAACATAGCGGGCTCCCCGACCACACCATATTCGCATTGTCTAAATAAGGAATGTCAATGCGGAGGCCAAGACCTTGGTCCGACGCGCGATGACATCCACGCTTTTGGAAGAGGAAGAAAATGGCCGGCGCCCCGTCGGTGGGGGCCGTTGGGTGGTGAGGACGCCGGCCAAGCGGACATTCAGGTCCGCCGCACCGTGGAGATGATCGATTCGCGGAGGCCGGGTTATGGCGTGATCGCGGAATGCAATGTGGCGAGGCCGGCATGTCGGCGGATCTACGCCGCCTGCGCCATCCGCTCCGAGCTCATGCGGTAGGAGATCGCTTCGGCCAGATGGATGCGGCCGACGGTTTCGCTGGCGTCGAGATCGGCGAGCGTCCGCGCCACCTTCAGCACGCGGTGATAGGCTCGCGCCGAAAAGGCGAGCTTTTCGCTGGCGTCCTTGAGCAGCGACAGGCCGGCGGCGTCCGGCATGGCGATCTCTTCGATGACCGAGGGCGCGCAATGCGCGTTGGTGGTGGCGCGGGTGGCGCCGAGCCGCTCGAAGCGCTCGCGCTGGATGGTGCGGGCGCGTGCCACGCGCAGCGCCACATCGGCGCTTTTCTCCGCCCGGTCGGGCCGGATCAGGTCGCTGGCCGAGACCGCCGGCACTTCGATCCTGAGATCGATGCGGTCGAGCAGCGGACCCGAAATGCGCGCCTGATAGTCGGTACGGCAACGCTCGCCGCGCAGGCAGCGATAGCCCGGCTCGCCGGCCATGCCGCAGCGGCACGGGTTCATCGCCGCCACCAGCTGGATACGCGCCGGATAGGTGACGCGATGGTTGGCTCGCGCGATCATGCAGTCGCCGGTCTCCAATGGCTGGCGCAGCGCATCGAGCGTCTGCGGTGTGAACTCGGGAAACTCGTCTAGGAACAGCACGCCGTGATGGGCCAGCGACACCTCGCCCGGCCGCGCGCGGATGCCGCCGCCGACCATCGCCGCCATCGAGGCCGAGTGGTGCGGGGCGCGGAACGGCCGCCGGTCGGTCAATTTGCCTTCGCCGAGCTCTCCCGCCACGGAGGCGATCATCGAGACTTCCAGAAGCTCCTTCGGCGCCAGCGGCGGCAGGATCGACGGCAGCCGCTGCGCCAGCATCGATTTGCCCGAGCCCGGCGGCCCGATCATCAAGAGATTATGCCCACCGGCGGCGGCCACTTCCAGCGCCCGCTTGGCGGTCTCCTGGCCCTTGATGTCGGCGAGGTCAGGCAAATCCAGAGCGGCGGCATGGATGCCGGCCTCGGGGCGCGACAGCACCTGCGTGCCGCGAAAATGATTGGCGATGGCTATCAGACTGCGCGGCGCCAGAATGTCGAATTCCCGACCAGCCCAAGCCGCTTCCGGCCCGCATGCGAACGGGCAGATCAGGCCCTTGCCCTCGGCATTGGCTGCGATCGCCGCCGGCAAGGAGCCGGCGACCGCGGCAATCGTGCCGTCGAGCGACAATTCTCCAAGCACGACATAGCCGGCCAGCATGTCGCCTGGAATAGCGCCAAGGGCAGCCATCAGGCCAAGCGCGATCGGCAGGTCGTAATGACTGCCTTCCTTCGGCAGGTCGGCCGGCGCCAGATTGACCGTGACTTTCTTCGACGGCATCGACAGGCCGGAAGCATGCAGTGCGGCCTGCACCCGCTCGCGGCTTTCGGCCACCGCCTTGTCGCCCAGGCCGACGATGTGCATGTTGACCTTGCCGGGCGCGATCATCACCTGCACGTCGACCGGCACGGCCTCGATGCCCTGGAAAGCCACCGTGCGAACCCGCGCCACCATCGTGCAACCCCAATTCAGGCTGGCCCCAGCCCTGCGTTCAGGCCAGGAACGGCCCCTCGGGCAGACAATCACACTTCAACAGTCAAATCAAGAACATTACGGGAACGCATGACCGCTGGGGTTGCAGTGGAAGCGAGCGTGGTTGCAAAAACGGAACATGGTTAAGACAAAATGAAAACGGAAAACACGATCACTGAATACGATCGCGCGGAATGGTTGTTGCCGCAGCGGGAAATGATACGACTATGGAGATCTCTCGTCGGGGCCGCGCGCTTTGAGCAACACCAGGCTGCTTGCAATTATGGCGGTTGTGCCGCCAATCATCGTCGGGCTCGGCATCTACCTCTTTGTTTTTTTGGACCGATGCCACGGTGAGAGATGTGTGGTGACATTTGGCGTCGTCGCTTTTTTGGCGATCATTGGTGCGGCCATCAGCACGGTTGTTAGCCTGATCGGGTTGGCGGTTATCCTATTTAACCGGCAGCCCTAATCAGTATCCGTGAAAGAGGCTTGCCCTTACTTCCGCTTGTCCTCGACCGCGTCCCAGAACAGGCTGGCGATGTCGGCGCCGCCGAAGCGTTTGACCTCGCGCACGCCGGTAGGCGAGGTCACGTTGATCTCGGTCATGTAGTCGCCGATGACGTCGATGCCGACCAGGATGAAGCCGCGCTCCTTCAGCGATGGGCCGATGCGGGCGCAGATCTCGCGTTCCCGCGCCGTCAGTTCGGTCTTTTCGGCGCGGCCGCCGACATGCATGTTGGAGCGGGAATCGTGTTCGGCCGGCACCCGGTTGATGGCGCCGACCGGCTCGCCGTCGATCAGGATGATGCGCTTGTCGCCCTTGCGCACGTCCTTGAGGTAGCGCTGCACGATATAGGGTTCGCGGAACATCTGGCCGAACATTTCCAGCAGCGAGGCAAGGTTGCGGTCGCCCTCGAGCAGATGGAAGATGCCGGCGCCGCCATTGCCGTAGAGCGGCTTGACGATGATGTCGCCGAACTCCTTGCGGAAGGCGGCGACCTCCAGCGGATCCTTGGTGATCAGCGTGTCCGGCATCAGGTCGGCAAATTCGGTGACGAGGATCTTTTCCGGGCTGTTGCGCACCCAGGCCGGGTCGTTGACCACGAGCGTCTTCGGGTGGATGCGTTCGAGAATGTGCGTGGTGGTGATGTAGTTCATGTCGAAGGGCGGATCCTGGCGCAGCAGGACCACATCCATCTCCGACAGGTCGGTACGCACCTTCTCGCCCAGCGAATAGTGGCTGCCCTTCTCGTCGCGCACCTGCATTTCCTCGATGCGGGCGAATACCTTGCCGTCGCGCAACGAGAGCCGATCCGGCGTGTAGTGGAAAAGCTCATGGCCGCGCCGCTGCGCTTCCAGCGACAGCGCGAACGAGGTGTCGCCGGCGATCGACACGGTGGAGATGTGGTCCATCTGGACGGCGATTTTCAGCTTCATGGCGGGTCTCCGGCGGCTCGGATGGACGACTGTCTTGCCTGTACAGGCTCACTGCCCGTCTGCCAATCGCGACATTCCTGGGATCGGCATCCGACACCCGAATGCGCTGCTTTCATCGATCCTTCGAAACAGTCGCGGTTGCCCGTGGAAAATCGATTTCGCGATACGTTTCCTAAAGGGTTTGCTGCCAGTCTGAAAATAAATTCCGACGTCACAAAACAGGGACACCGATGCAAACTTCGTTTGGCACCGGTCAGGCAAACAGGGAGAGCACGGATCTGGCATTCACAGATCCGTTGACCGGGCTTGGCAACCATCGCCGCTTCTTCGACAAGGTCGATCGCCTGATCGCCGACCGTGCCGACGATCCCGCGCCCTTTACCGTCGGCATTCTCGACCTCGACGGCTTCAAGCCGATCAACGATCTGTTCGGCCACAAGGCCGGCGACGATATCCTGATCCAGGTGGCGATGCGGCTGCGCGCCTCGATGGACGGCCATTCCACGGTCTGCCGCATCGGCGCCGACGAATTCGCTTTTCTCTATCCCCTGGTGTTCAGCGAGGAGGCGGCGGCCGAAAAGTCGCGCATGCTGATCGAGATCCTGTCGGCGCCCTATGATGTCGGCGAACGCACCGCCAGGCTTTCGGCCTCGGTCGGCTGCTCGCTGTTCTATTCGGGCGACGAGACCACGGAAATCCTCATCAACAAGGCCGAGACGGCGCTCTATCACGCCAAGCGTTCCGGCCGTGGCCGCGTCGTCGTCTACACCCGTGAGATGGAAGAGGCGGCCAAGCGCGTCACCCGCATCGAACAGGCGCTGCGCCGGGCTGTCTCGGCCGGCGAGGTGGAGCCGCATTTCCAGCCCATCGTCGATCTCGCCACGCGCCGCACCATCGGCTTCGAGACGCTGGCGCGCTGGACAGATCGCGACCTCGGCTCGGTGCCGCCGACCGTCTTCATTCCCATCGCCGAGGAGCGCGGCATCATCGGCCCGTTGTCGCAGCTGGTGCTGCGCAAGGCGACCGAAGCCGCCAGAAGCTGGCCGAAGGACCTCTTCCTGTCGTTCAACCTGTCGCCATCGCAGCTCGTCGACCAGAACACCGGCCTGCACATACTGGCGATCCTCGATCGCACCGGCTTCGATCCGCGGCGGCTGGAGATCGAGATCACCGAGACCGGCCTGATGAACGACCCGGCCTCGGCCGCGCAGATCGTCGAGGATCTGCGCCGCGTCGGCATCCGCGTCTCGCTCGACGATTTCGGCACCGGCCAGTCTTCGCTCGGCCGTCTGCGGGAATTCCATTTCGACAAGCTCAAGATCGATCGCGCCTTCGTCTCCTCCATTCTCGACGACCGTCCCTCGGAGCACATCATCCGCGCCATCCTCGCAATGTGCGAGGGGCTCGGCATGGACGTCGTCGCCGAAGGCATCGAGCAGGAAGCGCAGGCCGACCGCCTCGTCCAGTTCGGCTGCGCCGGCGGGCAAGGCTATCTGTTCGGCAAGCCCGTCGATGCCGACGCCACGCTTGGCTATCTCCGCGATTCCTTTCGCGGCGCCCTGCGCGCCAAGGCGATCTGACCGGCGATTCCCCGTAGTCCGTAATCCCGACGGTGCCGCCATGCGCATCCGGTGCGGCGCATTGTCGTTTTGTCTGACATAAGCCCTGAAATTCGACGGTTCGCCCTTGCCCGCGCGCCTTGCGTGGCTAGGATGCGCGCCGGTCACGCTATAGCGCCGCACGTCTTTCAAGACGCGCAAAGGACGCTGTAGCTTTTAACGTTTGCGCATGATGCCTTTCCCAAAAATCGATCCGATTTTCGGGGCCATCCGCTGGAGAGAACAGATATGATGCCATCGGCGCATTTTGCCGACCTCGAAGGAGCCTCGGTGCTGATCACCGGCGGCGGCTCCGGGATAGGTGCTGCACTGACCGAGGGTTTTGTGCGCCAAGGCGCCAATGTCGCCTTCATCGACATCGCCGACGGCCCAAGCACGGCTCTTGCCGACCGCATCGAGAAGACGTTCGGCAAGCGGCCGCTCTATCTCAAGACCGACCTACGCGACGTCGAGGCCCTGCGGGCGTCCGCCGCGAAGGCCGCCGAGGCGCATGGCGATGTCACCGTGCTGGTCAACAATGCGGCCTGGGATGAACGCCACGCCGTCGAGGACGTGACGGTCGAGTTCTGGGACAACAATCAGGCCATTAATCTGCGGCCGCATTTCTTCACCGCCCAAGCGGTGGCGCCGGGCATGAAGCGGGCCGGCGGCGGCTCGATCATCAACTTCACCTCGACATCCTATCTCATCAACCACCCCGACATGCCGTCCTACACGGCCGCCAAGGCCGGTATCCTCGGTCTGACCAAGGGGCTGGCCGGCAAGCTCGGTGTCGACGGCATCCGCGTCAACGCCATTGCGCCCGGCTGGGTGATCACCGAGCGGCAGAGGGAGCTCTGGGTGACCGAACAGGGGCTTGCCGCCCATGTCGCCAAGCAATGCATCAAGCAGGTGATGCAGCCCGACGACATCGTCGGCACCGTGCTGTTCTTGGCCTCGGACGCCTCGCGCATGCTGACAGCGCAGATGCTGGTCGTCGATGGAGGTTTCCTGTGAGCCCAGCCGGCAACGCACCGGCGGTCGCCGCCGCCGACTGGGGCACGACCCGCATGCGGGTCTGGCTGATAGACGGGCAAGGCAAGGTGCTTGCCGAACGCCGTGGCGACGATGGCCTGATCACGGCGCAGCAGAAGGGCTTTTCGACCATCCTCGAAGGGCATCTGGCGGCGATGGGAGCACCAGCGGCGCTGCCCGTCATCATCTGCGGCATGGCCGGATCCCGCCAAGGCTGGCTGGAAGCACCCTATGTCACCGTGCCGGCGCCGCTTAGCGCCATCCTTGCGGGTGCCGCCAGCGTGCCCGGCCAGAGCCGCGACATCCGCATCGTTCCGGGCCTTGCCCAGCGACTGACTGACGCGCCCGACGTCATGCGCGGCGAGGAAACCCAGCTTGCCGGCGCTGGCTTGCCGGCCAAGGGACGCCAGTTGGTCTGTATGCCCGGCACCCATTCGAAATGGGTGCTGGTCGAGGACGGTACTGTCACCGGCTTCGGCACCTGGCCGACCGGCGAGCTGTTTTCGGTGCTTGCCGCGCATTCGATCCTGCGCCATTCGCTCGGCGAACATCCAAAGCCCGTCACATCGGACAATCCGTTCTTCCGCCGCTGGTGCGAAACCGCATTGGCTGATGGTGGCGATGTCACCTCGCGGCTGTTTTCCATCCGCGCCGCCGGCCTGCTGCAGGATTTGAAAGCCGACGATGCCGCAGCCTGCCTGTCCGGCCTTCTGATCGGCGGCGAGATCGCCTCCGCCAGCCGTCGGCACGGCGCCGGTGCGGAACCCGTGGTGCTGGTCGCCTCCGGTGCGCTGGGAACGCTGTACAGCGAGGCGCTCGGCCTTGCCGGACTTGAGGTCCGGGCCGTCGACGCGGACGAGGCGGTGCGTGCAGGTCTCGTCGAGGCGGCGCGCGAGAACGGCATGATCGCAAGAATTGGAGCAGCTCGATGAGCCAGACCGCACCGTTTCCAAAACTCAAGCGCGGCCTGGTTGCCATCCTTCGCGGGCTCAAGCCCACCGAGGCGATGGCCATGGGCAAGGCACTGTTCGACGCCGGCATCGAGGCGATCGAAGTGCCGCTGAACTCACCGCAACCGTTCTCGTCGATCGCCCGCATCGTCCAAGTGCTGCCGAAAACGGCGCTGGTCGGTGCCGGCACGGTGCTGACGCCGGCCGATGTCGATGGCTTGCACCAGGCCGGAGGGCGGCTGCTGGTTAGTCCCAACATCGATGCCGAGGTGATGGCGCGCGCCATGCACTACGGCATGGTGACGATGCCCGGCGTGTTCACGCCGACCGAAGCCTTCCAGGCGATCAAGCTCGGCGCCTCGGCGCTTAAATTCTTCCCGGCGAGCGTGCTGGGTGCAGGCGGCATTTCCGCGATGCGCGCGGTGTTGCCGGCGCAAACGCTGGTCGGTGCCGTCGGCGGCGTCTCCGAAAAAGATTTTGCCGGCTACAAGGCGGCCGGCGTTACCGCCTTTGGACTGGGCTCCAGCCTGTTCAAGCCGGGCATGAGCGTCGACGAGGTGGCCGCGCGTGCACATGCTGCCGTCGTGGCCTGGGATGCGGTGTTCGGAGAAGCATGATGAGCGAAGCCATCGTTTCGGTTTTTTCCGATCACGTCTGCCAGCTCGGCGAGGGGCCGAGCTACGATCCCGCCACCGATACGCTCTACTGGTTCGACATCGTCAAC
>NZ_RZTB01000640.1:0-248 GCF_003997735.1 Mesorhizobium sp. M7A.F.Ca.MR.148.00.0.0
CCTTGGTCGTCGGCTCGGTTTCCACCACTTCGAAGGTGGCGCGCTGCGGCAGCACAAGGGAGATGGCAATTCCGTTGAACTGTGAAACCTGCACGGCCATGCCTTCCAAGAGGTAAGGCGCCATGTCGCCGACCACGGCTTCCGATACCGCGACCTGGTCGTAGCTTTCCGGGTTCATGAAATGAAAGCCTTCGCCGTCACGGTAGAGGAAGGTGTGCTCGCGCTCTTCCACATAGGCGCGCTCCACC
>NZ_RZTB01000641.1:0-248 GCF_003997735.1 Mesorhizobium sp. M7A.F.Ca.MR.148.00.0.0
TCGATTTCGTCACCGACGATCTGGCGGGGTTTCTGACGGCGATTGTGGAGGGGGAAGGAAGAGGGGAATTGAAGAATTGAAGAATGAAGGACGGTCTCTACGGATTCCCCGAGTTCCCGAGTTCCCCAGTTCTTCAATTCGTCAGCTCTTCAATTCCCCATTTCCCTACTCCCCTAACTTGTAGAACCGGCTGATGATCCCCCAGGCTTCGTCGGCGGTGTCGACGAAGTCGATGATGTCCTGATCGC
>NZ_RZTB01000642.1:0-248 GCF_003997735.1 Mesorhizobium sp. M7A.F.Ca.MR.148.00.0.0
TACTAGCCCGACAGAGGCTGCACACTTGCACCAAGGATAAAACTTCACCATTTTAGGTGAGGAATCATTCGGCAGGCCTTGAACCTGCATGGAATGGAGAAGGAAAAACATGGGACGCTTCGCCGTCATCACGATGACCGAAAAGGCCGCCGACCGGGTGCGGGAGATTGTCGCCACCCGCGAGAATGCGCATGGCATCCGCCTCGGCATCAAGAAGGGCGGCTGCGCCGGCATGGAATACACGGTCG
>NZ_RZTB01000643.1:0-248 GCF_003997735.1 Mesorhizobium sp. M7A.F.Ca.MR.148.00.0.0
ACTACCGCAAGGATGTGATGCGGGCGGCCGACGATCTGGTCATGCTGAAGC
This sequence comes from Mesorhizobium sp. M7A.F.Ca.MR.148.00.0.0, assembly GCF_003997735.1. Classification (NCBI taxonomy): domain Bacteria; kingdom Pseudomonadati; phylum Pseudomonadota; class Alphaproteobacteria; order Hyphomicrobiales; family Phyllobacteriaceae; genus Mesorhizobium; species Mesorhizobium sp. M7A.F.Ca.MR.148.00.0.0. Next base: position 52 of record NZ_RZTB01000643.1, read on the forward strand.
GGCTTGTGCGGGCGCAGGCGCGCCGCCACGGCGTCACCGCCTGTTTCATGGCCAAGCCGATCGAGAAATATGCCGGCTCGGGCATGCATTTCCATGTTTCGCTGCAGGACAAGGCCGGCCGAAACGTCTTTGCCGAAGCTGGGGGCGAGAGCTGGTCGCTGCCGCTGCTGCAGGGGCTCGGCGGCCTGATCCAGACC
>NZ_RZTB01000644.1:0-248 GCF_003997735.1 Mesorhizobium sp. M7A.F.Ca.MR.148.00.0.0
CGCCGTCATCGCCGTCAATCTCCTCGTCGACCTTTCCTATGCGGTGGTCGATCCGCGCCTGAGAAGCCGGCAATGACACTGCACATCGACATCCCAGAGGAGACGTTCGGCAGCATCCTGGCCAAGGCATTCAGGAACACCGCCTTCGTGGCCGGTTTCGTCATCACCCTGCTGATCCTGGCAATGGCTGTACTCTCTTATGGCTGGACGCCCTACGACGTCACCAAACTGGTGATATCGGACAAGAC
>NZ_RZTB01000645.1:0-248 GCF_003997735.1 Mesorhizobium sp. M7A.F.Ca.MR.148.00.0.0
TCAGCCATACCGCGTTCGGCCATTGCTGCAGCAGGCGGCCGAGCCAGACGCTGCCGGCCTCCGGATTCCAGTGCTCGACCGAACCGCCGGGGTGAGCGATCTCGTAGGGGCTCATCGACGCGTCGCCGACAACGATCACCTTGTAGTCCGGCCCATATTTGTGGAGCAGGTCGAAGGTCGGAATCACCTCGGCATGCCTGCGGCGATTGTCCTTCCACACGCCCTCATAGAGGCAGTTGTGGAAATAA
>NZ_RZTB01000646.1:0-247 GCF_003997735.1 Mesorhizobium sp. M7A.F.Ca.MR.148.00.0.0
GCTGCACGCAGAACCCGACCTTCATGGAGGAGTGGCGCAAGGGCTGGCATCCCGAACGCATGCAGGCCAAGGGCGACAGCGACAGCGTGCTGATCGTCGGCGCCGGCCCTGCGGGGCTGGAGGCGGCGCGTGCGCTCGGCCTGCGCGGCTATCAGGTGGCCATCGCCGAAGCCGGAACCGAACTCGGCGGCCGCGTGGCGCGCGAATGCCGCTTGCCCGGTCTCTCGGCATGGGGGCGCGTGCGCGA
>NZ_RZTB01000647.1:0-247 GCF_003997735.1 Mesorhizobium sp. M7A.F.Ca.MR.148.00.0.0
ATCCTCGCCACACCGGTCAGTTCGCTGCTGCATGGACGATCGGATATGCCGCGCGCGTCGCGCCCGCTGGACTGGAACAGCTCACGCTCTCCAGCTTCACCGGACCGTTCGGCGTGCTGGCGTCATCCGGAGAACCCGTCGCGGAAGGATCGCGCCGGCCGATCTTCGGGGCCATCAAGGGGCTTTGCGAGCTGGCCGGCCTTGCGCATGTGTCGGCAAGGACGAGCGATGAAACCAAGGTGCTGGC
>NZ_RZTB01000648.1:0-247 GCF_003997735.1 Mesorhizobium sp. M7A.F.Ca.MR.148.00.0.0
GATCGGCGGTCGCTTCACCGATCCGCCGGCGCGCTACATGGCCGCCCACCTCGCCGTCATCCAGCCGGATGTCTTTCACCTCGCCGGGCAGGAGAGCATGTGGCGCGACCGGCTGATCGACATGGGCAAGCGCGACGTGCTGGTGATCTTCGACATCAGGCGCTACCAGGACAGCCTCGTCCGCTTCGCCGAGAAGGCGCATCAGCGTGGCGTCCAGATCGTGCTGTTCACCGACCAGTGGCTGTCG
>NZ_RZTB01000649.1:0-246 GCF_003997735.1 Mesorhizobium sp. M7A.F.Ca.MR.148.00.0.0
GCCATATTCGATGAGGATGCCGCGATGCGACATGGCCGCCGTCAGCGGCTCGAACATCGGGCCGCCGACCGCATCAAACACGACGTGCACGCCCTCAGGCCCTGCGATCCCGTTCAGCCGTGCCGCCAGATCCTCCTCGGCCAAGGCGACGACTTCAGCCGCGCCGGCGTTGAGCAGGGCCTGCCTCTTCGCCGATGTCCGCGTCACCGCGATCGCGGTCGCACCGACACTGTTGGCGATCTGGAT
>NZ_RZTB01000064.1:0-33476 GCF_003997735.1 Mesorhizobium sp. M7A.F.Ca.MR.148.00.0.0
AATCCTGAGTACGAATGAGCCGCAGGAGGCATTTGACGAACGGGGAAGCAAGGGCCTCGTCGTCCCCGTGGACAGCAGGGCCAACCGGTTCATGAGGAATTTCGCTTTTCCCCAATTTCAGTACTCCTCTTGAAGGACGATCTCTTTTTCTGCGATGTGTGGTTCGGGCGCTTGCGTGGGCGGGGAATGGCTTGGGCGAGCCGATCCCACGCAACAGTGTCCCGTGGCCGACCTCGAGCACGTCCACCAATGCGAGACCTTTCACCGCGGCGCGAACGCCTGCGCCGCGGTTCGACCCGAGGTAAACGCAATGGAAATTCCACCTGCCGCAAGCCGCGCACTTTTGCGGCATCGACGTTATTGCTGCGAAGTGCGCCTGGGCGGGCGGATTTGCCGGTGTTCAATTCCAATTGTCATGCCCTTCGCGATCCTTGCTCAGGAAGTGACAGCGTTTTGAGTTTCGGAAGTCTTGTTTTGCGGAGCCACACAGAGACCCGCGTGACAGGCAGGCTCACCCGTGTAGTTGGCCAGGGCTTGGAGCAACGAGGTGAGGTAGCGCTGTTTGGTTTGGTCCGGCACTGGCTCCGAATGGTCCAGCGATTTGATTGCCACCTCGATCAACTCGATCGCCCGGTCCTTGTTGCCGCTCTCGTAATAATACTGAGCGACCGGAAAGTAACACCCGAATTTAAAGTCTCCATCGCCTTGCGGAGGATTAAGTTCCAGGATCTGTTCGGAGAGCTCCTTGCCCATCGCAAAGCGATCATCATGCGGAAGATGGGAGTTGTCGATCGTGGGATGGAAGAGTTGGTTCAGCGCCATCACCACCCAAGACATCGCTTCGAACTTTTTGTTGATCGCGTCCTCGACCAATTCGCGCATAAGCGGCAAGCCGGTTTTGATGTCGCGCAGCTTGTGAAGCAGAATATCCGCATGAACCCGCCGAAAATCAAAAGAGTCTGGCATCACGGCGAGGCCTTCTTCGATGGCCAATAGTGCCGCTGCCCAATCCTCGTCCTGCATCGCCGGCCCAAGTTTGGCGTATATCGGCTGACTCAGCGACGATTCGCGCACACGCGAGATTCGCTTTGCATCGACGGCTTTCGCTTCATAGCTGCTGCGCCAGCTGCCGTTAAGGACTTTCGGCAAAACGTCATCGAGAGGTGCCGGGTGGCCGATATAAGCGATGTGGCCGTCGCGGTCGACCACGAACGAGGTGGGAATCCCGAACGAAGAGCTGGGTTCCAGCCAGAGCTTTTTCATTTCGCCAGTGCAATCGAACGCTGTCCGATAATTCAGATTCGGGAACTTCTCGGTCAGCCAGGCATCCACGTTGGTCCGCGCTTCGTCCGCGGTTGCAGCCTTTTCGCAAGCTGCGACTCCGATAATCTCAAATCCGCTGTCTTTATATTTCTCCTGCAGTTCGATCAAATGGGGCATGGCGTGGACACATGGTCGGCACCAAGTCGCCCAAAATTCAACGAGGTAGACCTTGCCGGGCCGAAGGCTCGTGAGGGGCTCGCCACGCAGCCAGTTCTCCACTTTCAGCGCAGGAGCCGGGGACCCCATACGCAGTTCCATCTTGGTGTCCAAAGTCATTCCACACCTTTCGTCTCTTTTGTCGCGGAATATTTTCCAGTCAAAATCGGACACGGTCTCGAGGGCATTGCTCCCTCTCGCTTGCTTCAGCGGAGCTCTCACCGTGTTGCCGCACATCAAGCACGGCAAAGGGCATGCCAACCCTTCTTAGCTTCGGCAAGCGCCGGTACCGCCTTGAATAAGCGAGCCCTAACACGGCCAGCTGACGTTAACCTGAATGTCGGCTTTCGACGGCTCACCTTAGCGGCTGCCGTTTAGGAAGGTGAGAGTTTGGCTGGCCCGCTGGCGATAAGACCGGCTTCGGCGTCCTGGAGTAGTCGCACTTCGGCGATGGGGTCGAAAGTGCGGGAGAGGCTCGGTACCCTTGCAGCCACCGCCGCATGTGGCCCGGCGTCATAATTCGCGTCGCGGTTGCCAACGGCGGCGTTGGGCTCGATCCACGTGGCGTTGAGCCCGACAGCACGTAAAGCTGCATCGTGATTGAATGCCCTTTGCTGTTTCACGCCAAGCAGGAGTCGCGCGACGCTACCTTGCTCAAGCGCGAGCAGAGCGATCTGACGCCGTAGGAATATTGCTCGTCCCGCTTTTGCCGCCAGAGGCGGAAATCTTTCCTGAATGCCACCGCCGATCATCAATATCGACGAATCATATCCCGCTGCCCATTTGTTCGACTCCGAGGTCGGGCCAGCACTCCGTCAAGGGACGGTTGATGAACCCTAGATGCTCGGGATTGGCGCATGGCGCGCGCCGCAGAAGGCTGTCAAGGATGCGGCGCGCTCGCCAGGCCAGCAGCCCAAAGTTCGGATCAGCCAGCCCGCGCTGTCCAAGGCAGGCGTTCTGAACGAAAAGGCGTCGGTCTCGCGGTCCGTCCCAGTACACCGAAAAATCCTCGCCGATGGCGAGCTCATTGCCGATCTGTTCGAGGCGATCTGCGATCGGTTCTAGGAAACCCGGCAGCGGTTTCTCGTACCCGGTGGCCAGGATGACGATATCGGCGGTTACTTCTCCGATGTTGTCCAAGCCGCGTTGCAGCGTGAGCCTGTGCCCTGCTCCGGCATTGATGCAGCGCGACACGTTGCAACTTGGCCGCAATGTGATCTCGCATTGGTGTGGCTCGAGAAAGGCGTGGTGGTAGAGCGCCTGATAGACCGCGCGCAACTTGCTTTCTGAAATGCCCTCGGAGGCAAGCGCGAAACGCCGCAGGAACAGCTGTCGATGCACCTCGCTCATCGCAGCAAAACGATCCGAGAAGCATGGCGTGAACAGCCCGTTTGTGAACGCGTGGTCGTCGAAAGGCATCTCGCGCGTCAAGACCCATGTGATCGCCGCGGGCCGCCGTTCTTTCGGCCGGCCGACAAGGTGCAGTAGCAGCTCGGCTCCCGACTGTCCGCCGCCAACAACGCAGACATGCTTTTTTTGCACCTCAGGATTGATGTGGGCCAACTCAGATGAGTGGAACAGGTTGGGTCCAGTCCAGCCATGAAACTGAGGCGGAATTTGCGCCTGCTTGCCTATGTCGATGACGAGGTTTCTTGCATCAAGGACCGCGTTGTCCGTCCGCACGCGAAACTCGCCGTCAAAGCGGATTTCGCGAACGGCCTCGCCGCCACGGACAAGCGGATTCTTCTGGAACGCCCAGTTGAGATATTGGGCGAACTCGGCTCTAAGCACCCCGTGAAATTGCGCATTGAGGAAATTGTAAAGACGCCCGTTCTCGTGGAGGTAGTTTACGAATGTGTAGGCTGATCGCGGATTGACCAGAGTAACCAGATCCTGGAAGTGGCCGACCTGGAGCTCCGCGCAATCGAAAGCGCTGCCTGGATGTCCTCGGAAATCGACCTCCCGGTCCAGGAACAGTGCCCCTTGCGCAATCTCTTCCTGTATCTGACACGCAAGGCTCAAATTAGATGGTCCAGCACCCACACCAATACAAAAGAGGTCCACTTATCCTTACTCCTCTAGGAGTGTTTTCCAACTCAGCGGCATGTTGACGTCGATTGCCGGGCATTGAGCAATGCGAACCTCACAGGCATGCTTGAGCCGCGGTCCCGACTGAGAGGACAGCAAAAGCGTGTGCCGCCTTCCAGGTCTTGGGCTCAATGTCGGCGGCATCGACAGCGGCGCGGCGTGATCCGAACCCAAGAGCAGAAGGAAAGTGTGTGATGCTGTCGCGCGGCTCTTCCGGATCTTACGGCGGCTTCTAGCGCCGGCCTCCACCCCAGGAGTGGCTGTTTCCCTGCCACGACGGAAGCGGCTCTTTCTTTCGAGGGGCGTAACCATGGATAACGGCTCTTAATGCTTTCGGAGACTCCCATGCATGCGGCGTGCCGGATAAAGACCTGTCAAACCAACGAGTTCGCGCAGTTCCAGCTCGTCTGGAATCCGACATTGTCGCACGCCCGACGATCGGGCAGGGGAAGCTCCGCGGCAGCGGCCCTTGCACACCGCAGGCTGACAGGGACAGCCGCCGATTTGACGCGCGTCCGGGTACTGATAAGGGGCCTTCCAACAGGGTTCGCGCACGAGGCGGGGTCTCCTGGTACACCCGCCCTGTGGCTTGGCTGCGGTCTGCTGCAGCCGTTCGTCTTTACTGCCCGTTGCGGACGATCTCGCACGAGTTGGTTCACGAGAGCGTCGTGAAGCAGTCGAGGCGTCCGGTTTGGCTCTGACAAGCGTCGCAAGATGTTCGCGGATCCAGCCATGTCTCCGCAATCCGACCGGTAACCGACGACGACTTCGGACTGGTTGGCGGTCCTACGACCTGATCGGTGTTCCTACGGAGCTGATCAGCGAGCCAAAAACAGCGGCAATGTGGTCTTCCCAAAGCTCCAGCTCGGCGGACCGCCGAAAATCCGCTCACGCAGCCCACGGCTGCCATAAGCACCCATGACCATCATGTCAGCACAGATGTCGTTCGCGTGCTGGGTCAGCACTGTGCCCGCCGATTTGCCGGCGCTCTTAAGCAGGTCAACGGAGACCCGAGCACCGTGCCGAGTAAGATAGGCAGCGATGTCAGCTCCAGACTGCGCGCCTTTCCCGTTGTTTTGCGCCTTTGGATCGACCATAGCGACACAGACTTCCTTGGCAGCGGATAGGATACTAAGAGCTTCCCGAACCGCACGCGAGGCCTCTACACGCGAATCCCAGCCGACCAGCACGCGTCGAGGCGACAGCGTCGCCTTAACGCCCTTCGGCACGATGAGCACCGGCTTTCCGCTATCGAACAAGCAGCCGTTGACAACAGGAGGTCCGAGAGTCTCATCGTTGAGGAGGTCTCCTCCAACGATCGTCAGGTCAGCGCAGAGCGCCCGCTGTCGTGCCACTTCACCGAGGCTAGCCGGATCGCAATAGTCGGTGTCAACGTCACAGGAAAGCGACATAGCTTTCAGCCTTTTGAGGATATCCGCGGACCGTCTTTCCATTCTGGTCACGTCCTGTGAAAATTTCTCGATTTGCTGAAATCGATAGTTCGGTACTGCAATTGCCTGTGCACGTCCTGTATTCCATTCGGGGGGCGGAGACAACATCAAGAGCAATGGAGGCGGTATAATGAGTACCGATAGGTGCGCGCCGACCTCGGCACACAGTCCGGCAGCTGTTGTGAGGTCCTCATCAGAATGATCAGCACCCGTCACACTGAATATGCTTTTAAATTCCATTTGCCTGCTTCTCCTGGTCTTCGTTAGGAGCGCCTCAAAGCGGCAACACCGCTCTCAGGAGGAAGAGAGAGCGGCACCACGTTCGATCACCGATTTCAGTCGTCCGGCTTCTCGAGCGAGTAGCCGGCCGACCTGACGGTGCGAATGACGCTGCCGGGCAAGGCCGTTTTCAGCGCCCTCCTGATTCGGCTGATATGGACATCGACGGTGCGTGCACCGACATGAATGTTGGGCAGCCAGGCCGCCCCGATAAGCTCGTCCCGGCTGAAGACCTTGCCGGGGGCCTCAATCATAAGCCGCAGCACGTTGAAATCGATCCGTCCGAGATGGATGTCGTGGCCATTACCGCGAACCCGATGGGCATCGAGCTTCATCTCCAGGCCTCCACAACAAATCCAACTGTCGTTTTCAACCCCGTTCGGACCACGCTTGGTCAGCCCGAGCCTCGCCCGCAGGCAGTCGAGCAGCTTGGCCGGAGCCACCGGCCGCACAAAGCTCTCAACGCCTGCCTTCAAGAGATCGAGGTGCTGGTGCTCGGCGCCAGGCGCGATCAGGGCGATGATAGGCAGGTCGGTGGTGCGCGGTTCCCGCTTGAGGTGGGCGCAAATTGCGGACCCGTTTATGCTGGCTGGGTCGCAATCCAGCACTACGGCCTGAAGCTCCCGTTGTTCGGCCAAGGCCAGCGCAGCCTTCGCGCCGTCTGCCGTCTCACTGCTGAAACCGTCAACCTCCAGTATGTGGCTGTAGAGCAGATAGAACTCGGCATCTTGCGAGCAGATCAGGACCAGCGGCTTCTTCATCGGCGATACCCCAACAACCTGGTCGGCCTCGAGTCCCTGGATCGAGGGGACTGGCCAACATAGTTTCTCGGGTCCGTCATGATGGCCTTTCTCGAAAATCGCGCCCATCATGCCAGCGCCACGTGGGGAAAGGTTTCGATGACTGAAATCGCATCGTCGACCAGCTTCGTACCGGCCGTGGCGAGCTTCAGGAGCGTCTCGAAGCCAAACCGGTGGACATCGCGCAGCGTTTTGGACAAAACGACCAGCCGTCCGGTCGTGAAAAGCACCCGACCAAAACCCTCATGGCTCACCTGGATCATCGGCGATGCCATAAGGCCGCAGCGCTCCTCGATCGCAAGCCCGATGGCGGCGTAGTACTTGTCGAGCCTCCACAGCACGTCGGGATCGGGATCTCCGATGATTGGGATCCCTCGGCGCTGTTCCTTGGTAATGATGAAGTCGCCCAGCAGCTCAGCGTCCGCTTTGCGTTCCCACGAGCCATAGGAATCCTGAGAACGGATCAGCCGCACGAGGCATTTGACGAACGGGGTGCAAAGAGCCGCCTCGTCTTCGGCGACAGCTGGGGGGATTGCGGGGTCAGGCATTGGCGTCCTCCTCTTTTCAGTCCTCGTCCTCGAAGGACGGTTTCTTTTCGGCAATGCCCGCTCGCGCCAGCACCTTGCGCAGCCAAGGCGGAGGACACGTCCTGAGCATCATCTGCGTGCGCAAGAGCACCTGTGGGATCGATTGGGGCTCCGCCACTTTGATCGGGTGGATTTTTGCCGCGACAAGCTTGGCTGCCGAAGGGCCGCCAATTGCCAGACAAAACAGGATCTGACAGCCCTTGAGCGCATCCACCTTTGGCGTGATGCGATCATCGCGCTCGGCCCGATGCTCCCCGCTTTCATCGGACACGTCATCGAAGGCCACGGCTTCTACGAGATTCCATTCCTCGCGCGTCACGTCGTAGACAGCAAAGCGCCTGGCCGACCCGAAATGGGCGTTGAGGTCCTGCATGTCCTGAGTGGCGATCGCAACGCGCAATGCGCCCTTACGTCGTTCAGGCATCGGGGCGAAAACCTCACTACTGACCAGCGAGAGGCGGCGAACAGCGTTCATCGTGATATTTCTCGATTACGGAGTGGATCAAGCGCCTCAGGAGTGGGCGCGTGTTGGTTGGCCTGGAAGATGCTGGCGACCTCGAAGATCATGTCGCGGGTGCCCTGATAGAGAATTGCGAGCTTGTGCTGGCTGCCTAGTCGATCGAAGACCGGGAACCCGATGCGCATGAGCGGAATTCGGAGCCGCTCCGATGCTTGGCGCCCGTGCGAATGCGTGACAAGCAGGTCAGCACCGACGGCAAGACTTTCCAGATCGCCGAGATCGCCGATCTGAACCGAAACCGCCGGGACTTTCTCGAGAATTTTAGACCTGTCGGTCGTTGTGACGGCCGCGGCTATCTCGGAGCCGAGGCCAGCAAAGAAGGTCGCAAGTTGGAACAGCTGGTCTGGTTCGGCAGCGATGGCAATTTTCTTGCCGCCGAAATGGAAATGTCCGTCGAGCATCGCGTCCTGCAATTGCGCCCGGCGCCGGCGCACGCGGGCCGGTACCGCCGCGCCCGAAATCGCAGACAGCAGCGACACGAAGCGGTCCGTGTCCTGCAGCCCAGTCAGTGACTGGAACAACACGTAAGGCACGCCGGTCAACCCGTGCAGCGCTTTCGCCGGGCGGCGCATGTGCTCACCGATGGCGATGCATTGCATGGCCGTGCCCAACTCGCGAATGTCTTCGACGCTGGTGCCGCCGTATGTGGTCGCTACCCAGCGGTCAGGAACCGTACCGTCGAGCGAGCCTGAAATGTCGGGCAGAATAACCGGCTTGAGCCCAAAGCTTTCAACCATGTCCCGCATATGCTCGATGTCGGCGATAGAGAGGTTGCATCCGGGCAGGATTGCGATCTTCTTCGGGTGCCGCGCCCGTTCGCCCGAGCGCGTAATCCCTTCGATCATTGCGGTGACTGCCTTGGCCCAGCCCTCTTCGATCGCGCCGTCAAAATCCGGCGTGTTGGCCAGCACGACCTCCGTACCCGCAAGCTGTTGCGTGTGCTTCCGCATGATGTTGGCAATATCACCCGCGCAATCTTCGCCACGCGTCTCCACCAGCGCGGTCGTGCACACCCCGATCAGCGTTGGCTTCGTGCGGTTCTTGAGGTTGAGGATCGCCTCTTCCAGATGGTCGGCTGCGCCGAGGATGGTCGCCACCTCATCCATCGCCGTAGTCTGCAAGGGAATCGCTTCTTTGAAGTGCCGCACGAAGAGAACGAGCGCAAAGCTTGTGCAGCCTTGGCTGCCGTGGAACAGCGGCATCGCACCGTCGACGCCAAGAAAGGCAAAGGCGGCACCCAGCGGCTGCGACGACTTCAGCGGGTTGACTGCCGCCGATTTGCTCTGGGGAAGGATGCGGGCCATCGGTCGCCTCAACACTCGTGTGCCGTCGCGCAGGCGAATTCATCAAACAGGTACGCGGTCTCGTTCCTCGTGCACGGCAATTCGCCTATCAGCTCAGGCTGGCAATCCCACGGGGCCGGCTGGCGCACCTGAGACCAGATCGGATTGTGAATGGCGAGGTCGATCTGGCGTACGAGTTCCACCATGCCGTCATAGCCGGCATAAGGATGCTGGCGCTCCTGGTTGATATCGAGCCAGGGCGTCTTGGCCTTGAGCGCAATGAATTGCGTGCGACCGCCCGACAGCATGATATCGGCCCTGTGTTCAGAGAGCATGGCGTACAGCTCGCTCGCAGCCATGGATTCGAACATGTGCTTGTCGTGCTTGAGAACTTGTTTGATGCGCTCCTTGTCCTGCACCGTAGATTTCTTGATCGAGGTGCCGACGATCTCGATTCCGATCTCCATCAGCGCATGGACAACCGACCAGGACTTCACACCGCCTGTGTTGAGCAGCACGCGCTTGCCTTGGAGCCTTTGCCGGTAGGATTCGAGTTTCTTCCACGCGATCGCCTCCTGCTGCGCGATCAGCGTCTCTGTGCGCTCGAGGATCTCCGGATCGGCGCCCTTCCTCACCAGCAGCCTGACAAGGTTTCGAAGAGCTTGCGATGTGTCGGAGATGCCATAGAAGGAGCCCTCGAAGAACGGGATGTCCCAGCGCTCCTCCATCTTGCGGGCAAGACTGATCAGCGCGGTCGAGCACACCATCATTGCCGCCCGGGCGCGGTGCGCGGAAGCAATGTCGCGGTAACGCGCATCGCCGGGAATGCAGGCGCGCACCCGGATCCCGAGCCGATCGAGGAGCGGCTTTACAAGCCAGAATTCGCCCGAGAGGTTGAATTCGCCAAGGATGTTGATGTCGTAGGGTCCGGGGTCGTCGGGTTCGACCGTGCCGATGACATGATCGAGCAACGCCTCGGCGGCGAGCTTATTGCCGAGGTTCTTGGAGCCTGCCAGGCCAGGCGCATTGATCGGCACCACGGCCAAACCGAACTTTTCCGTGGCGCGTTTGCACACGGCCTCGATGTCGTCACCGATCAGCGCCGTTACGCAAGTCGAGTAGACGAAGATCGCCGGCGGCGCGTATGTGTGCTTGATCTCGCGGATCGCCTTGAAGAGTTTCCGCTCGCCCTGCCCCATCACAAGGTCGAGTTCGGTGAGGTCGGTCGTGAAGCTTGTCCGCCACAAGGTCGGCCCTGACGAAACCGCACCACGGTTGTCCCAAGAATTGCCCTCGCAGGCGAGCGGCGCATGGACCAGATGCGCAACGTCGGTGATCGGCTGCAGGACGATCTTGGCTCCGTCAAAGGCGCAGCCGCCGGCTGCCGCCCCTGGTGTCAGCGACTTCGAGCAGCCCTCCTTGCGCGCCTTGGCATCTTTGCCACGGTTCTTATCGCAGGCGGGCTCATCGAAGGCGTCCTTGATTTTGGCGCTGAGGGAGGACATTGCTCAGCCTCCCCAGTCCATTGGGCAAGGAATGGCCTCGGCGAAAAGCCGGCCACGGCTCTTAGCGCGTGAGGTCATAGGAATAATCCGTCACACCCGTCTCGCTCGTCTCGCGATCGAGTTTGTCGAAGATCTTGTCGAGGATCGTCGTCAGCACGCGCAACGCTCCCTGGTAGCCAAAGAGCGCAAAGCGGTGATGATGGTGCCGATCGAAGATCGGAAACATCAGCCGGATCAGCGGTGTTCCGGTGTCGCGCTCCAGGTACTTGCCGTAGGAATTGCCGATCAAAAGGTCCACCGGCTCGGTAAAGAGCAGTGAGCGCAGCGCCCACAGGTCCTTGCCCGCCCAAACCTGGGCAGCCTTGCCGAAAGGCGAGGATGCTAGCAGCTTCTTCAAATCGGCTTCCCATGCCGAGGTGCCATTGGTGGCGAGGCAATGGGTTGGCTCGCCGCCGGTCTCCATGACAAAGCGGGCCATTGCGTGAACGAAGTCGGGATCACCGTAGATGGCGTATTTCTTACCATGCAACCAGGATTGGCTGTCCGCCATGGCGTCTACCAGTCGGCCGCGCTCGAGGCGAATTGCCTCGGGAATCTCCTTGCCGGAAATCGCCGCGACCTCCATCAGGAATTCGTCCGTCGCCTGAACGCCGAGCGGATAGTGGAACGAGGCCGTCGCCTGCCCGACCTCCTCGCAATAGCCCAGTGTCTTTCGGGTGTTGTGATGCTGCAGCGAAAGCGTTGCCTCGGCGTTGAGGGCCTTCTTCACCTCGTTGATCTTCGTGCCCCCGTCATACATGCGGTATTCACCGTCCGAAGGCGTATCGAACTGGTCAGAGGCATCCTGGATCAATGTATAGGACACGCCCATTACATCGAGCAGGCGCTTGAGCTCCCGGTTGTTGCCGACGCAGAAGCCGTCGAAGCCCGGAATGATGTTGATGGTTCCTTCGATTTGCGTACGCTCCTGACCTTTCCAGAAGTGCTCCAAAATGCCTTTGACCATGTTGTCATAGCCGTCGACATGACTGCCAACGAAGGCCGGGGTGTGGGCAAAGGGCACGTCGAAGTCGCGCGGGACTGAATCTTCGTCCTTGGCGTTCTGGATGAAGCTGTGCAGGTCGTCGCCAATGACCTCTGCCATACAGGTCGTCGACACGGCAATCATCTTGGGGTCGTAGAGCTGGTAGGTGTTGGCGAGCCCGTCGACCATGTTCTTCAGGCCGCCAAACACCGCCGCATCCTCGGTCATTGAGGAGGAGACCGCCGCGGCAGGCTCCTTGAAATGGCGCGACAGGTGCGAGCGGTAATAGGCGACGCAACCTTGGCTGCCGTGGACGAAGGACATGGTTCGCTCGAAGCCGGCGGCAGCGAATACCGCACCCAGCGGCTGGCAGGCCTTGGCCGGGTTCACGACAAGCGCTTTGCGGGCGAGGTTCTTTTCGCGGTATTCCCACGTCTGGGTGAAATCGCGCTGATCGGAAATGATTTCATCGGGGTGCGGACATTCGAAGTTTAGCTTCTTCTCAGCGAGCATCTTTCTGTATTCCGGCTCGCGGAACAGGGGAGCGTGATCGAGAATTTTTTCAGCCGACTGCGGCATGATGATTACCTCTTTTGCATCTGGCTGCGCGGGACGGCAGCTCAGGACGTCAAGACGTTCCAGGCTCCGGCGGATCAGAGGCCGCGGGAGTTCACCGTCTCAGTGGGAGACTGGGGCTGAAGCAAATGTTTATTCGGCAGCCATCGCCCGCTCATCGCCCCGGCTTCTTTTCCAAGGCGCGTGGAATAGGTCCCAGACCGGGTTGTTAATGGCGAGATCCACATCACGTGCGAAAATGGCAAAGCCATCGTAGCCGTGATACGGGCCTGAATAATCCCAGGAATGCATCTGGCGGAACGGTATGCCCATCTTCTGCACCGGGTATTTTTCTTTGATTCCCGAGCCGACCAGATTTGGGCGAATCCCTTCGATGAATTTCTCCAACTCATAGCCGGTCACGTCATCGTAGATCAGCGTGCCGTTCTTCACGTAGTGGCCGGTGCGCTGATAGTCGTCGCTGTGGGCGAATTCATAGCCGGTGCCCACGATGACCATGCCGAGGTCCTCGTAGGCCGTGACGACGTGGCGGGGGCGCAGGCCGCCCACATAGAGCATCACGGTATTTCCTTCCAGGCGCGACAGGTACTTGGCGATGACCGCATCAACAAGCGGCCTGTACTTGGCAATGACCTTTTCGGTCTTCTCCTCGATTTCCGGCCCAAAATGCTTGGCTATGTTGCGCAGAGAGGCTTCGATCTGGGAGGGACCGAAGAAATTGTACTCCATCCAGGCGACGCCATACTTTTCCTCCATATGCCGACAGATGTAATTCATCGACCGGTAGCAGTGGATAAGATTGAGCTTAGCCTTCGGGGCGCGCTCGATCTCTGCGAGTGTGGCGTCACCCGACCAGTTGCCAACCACGCGCAGCCCTATCTCCTCAAGCAGTATGCGCGAGGCCCAGGCATCGCCGCCGATATTGTAGTCGCCGATGACGTTGACGTCATAGGGGCCGGCCTCGAACTTGACATCCTTTTTGTCGAAGACCCAATCCCGGATTGCATCATTGGCGATGTGGTGGCCAAGCGACTGCGAGACGCCGCGGAAGCCCTCGCAGCGTACCGGCACGATCGTCTTGTCATACTCCTTGGTCTTTTTGCGAGAAACGGCCTCGGTGTCATCGCCAATCAGGCCGATAGGGCATTCGGACTGCACGGTGATGCCGTTGTTGAGCGGAAACAAGACTTCAATCTCGTCAATGATCTGTTCCAGCTTCTTGTCGCCGCCGAAGACGATGTCCTTCTCCTGGAAATCGGAGGTGAACTGCATTGTCCCGAACGTGTCGACGCCCGTTGTACCGACGTAGTAGTTGCGGCGCTGCGACCAAGAATATTGGCCGCAGCCGACCGGGCCGTGCGAGATATGGACCATATCCTTGACTGGCCCCCACACCACGCCTTTCGAACCAGCATATGCACAGCCGCGAATCGTCATCACCCCGGGAATGGACTTGATGTTCGATTTGACGTCGCATTCGGAAAGGACCTCGCTTTCCCCGCCAGCCTCGTTGCCGCTCTTTGCGACGTTGAGGTGCTTCTTGCGGCGCTTCGCCGCCTTGTCGGGATAATGCGACAGCACCTCTTCGATAAGCTTCGCATGAAGAGCACCGTCATTCTCGTATTCCCGGCTCATGAGTCCCCCTTTCAAGGTTGGGTGACGCCTCAAAGAATAGGCGCCGTTCTCTGCAAGGCGCGCCGATTCATGGCAGCGCTAATGTCACTACTGGGCCGCCGCCTTCGCCGCTTCCTTGGAGTGAAGCTCGGCAAGCATCTGCTCGTCGGTCTTCATGATGCCGAAGTCGAGCAGCATCTCCTCCAGCTCCTCCATGGTGATCGGCGTCGGGATCGTACCCTGGCCCGAATTGGCGTGGATCTTCTCGGCCAGAGCGCGGTATTCCCCTGCCTGCTTTGAGTCCGGCGCGTACTGGATCACCGACATCTTCCTGAGTTCGGCATGTTGGACGATGTTGTCGCGGGGCACGAAGTGGATGAGCTTGGAATTCAATCGGCCAGCCAGTGCTTCGGCCAGATCGAGTTCGCGGTCGGTTTGACGTTCATTGCAGATCAGCCCGCCCAGCCGCACACCGCCCGAATGGGCATATTTGAGGATGCCCTTGGCGATGTTGTTGGCGGCATAGAGCGCCATCATCTCGCCGGACATGACGATATAGATCTCCTGGGCCTTGCCTTCGCGGATCGGCATGGCGAAGCCGCCGCATACCACGTCGCCGAGGACGTCATAGGAGACATAATCGACATCGTCATAAGCGCCATTCTCCTCGAGGAAATTGATCGAGGTGATGACGCCGCGGCCGGCGCAACCGACACCCGGCTCGGGGCCGCCGGACTCCACGCACTTGATGCCTCTGTAGCCCACCTTGAGCACGTCCTGGAGTTCGAGGTCTTCCACCGAACCTTCCTGTGCGGCGAGATCCAGGACGGTATCCTGAGCTTTCGAATTCAGGATCAAGCGTGTGGAATCGGCTTTGGGGTCGCATCCTACGATGAGGATTCTCTGCCCGAGGTCGACAAGGGCAGCGAGCGTATTTTGGGACGTGGTGGACTTGCCGATGCCGCCTTTTCCGTAAAAGGCGATCTGACGCAGACCTGACATAATAGCTTTCCTTCCTTCGTTCTAATCATCGCGACTGCCCGCGACACAAGTGCCGATAGGCAGCTCGTGCCGCCTCACACCAAGCATCGCAAAAAGCGTACCAGCGTGATCGGCCGATCCCAGAAGAAACTTTGTCATTAAATTCCAGCCGCTTAGACGGCGGCAAAACGCGCGAGCGGGCCTTTCAGGCGTCTGTCACGGACACGACAAAGCCGACACAGATTGTCGTGCGCCATCCAAACCGCCGTGTGTCGAGCTCGAAGCGGGAGAATGGGGGAGTTAGCCCAAAGCTGATGGCGAGACCATCGGAAGACATCGGCTCTTGTCTTTCCAGCCTGCCATTGATCGGGCGGTCGCTGGATGAGCAGGAGCCTGGGGCTTGACCGCGGCGCGGGTAGTTCAGGCAGGCTTACAGAGCGGGAACGCCGGCGGCCGATAGACATCCGCGCTTAACCTTTCATAGCCCGTCTACAAGTTGGTTCCGCCGACGCGCTATATGGAAGCCAAATAATTCAGTAGCTTAGCCGAGAGCATTGATTTTTTCAGAAAGATACGTGTTATACGCGTACGAACCGCCGAACCCATGGTCGGCGCCCTCATGCGCGTGAGACCCCGTTGTGGGCGAGGCTCGCGACTGGCTGCACGATCCTAGCCGGCCTGCTTGCCATTGAGTTTGGTCCCGCCGCGGTAGGCTGCGGCATCAAGGGCAACATCAGCTACAACACTGGCAAGAAGATTATCACGTTCTTGGACAGGAATCTTACTGGGAGACACGCATCAACAGGCGGGCGGGCGGGCTTCGAGAGGTTAGTGTCGCGGCAGCTTGCAGATCTGCCCACGGGGCCGCCACGATCGCAAAGTGTGTACAAAAGCGCCCTCTCTGCCGAACTGAACAGTGCTCACGGCCATAGCCTCGGATGAGCCCGACTGGCTTGACCTCTGCATGATGAGAGCAGCTTTTACACCAGGTGCGCAGCACATGTCTTTAACGAACGCATCGTCTTCAAGAATATAGAGAGCAATTCGGAAAACCGAGTAGTTGGCGGCGAAGCTAGGAGAAGGTATACACCACCCTCTTGTTACCCCAGAGTAGAACGTGCAGCTGCGGCAAGACGCGGGCTTCGAACCACCTGTCGCTGGTCACCTTTTCTACCAGCGATTCCATGCGCATCATATTCCGTCGGACTCGACAGAGACGTCTTCATTACCACGGCGGGGCGGCGTGTGATTGCCGGGTTGCAGACAAACCTCGCCGCGACGTCTTTGGGA
Organism: Mesorhizobium sp. M7A.F.Ca.MR.148.00.0.0; assembly: GCF_003997735.1. Classification (NCBI taxonomy): domain Bacteria; kingdom Pseudomonadati; phylum Pseudomonadota; class Alphaproteobacteria; order Hyphomicrobiales; family Phyllobacteriaceae; genus Mesorhizobium; species Mesorhizobium sp. M7A.F.Ca.MR.148.00.0.0. The sequence goes on from NZ_RZTB01000064.1 coordinate 15,478, forward strand.
CGAGTGGTGTCGGCACCGAATCCCTATCATTTAGACTAGCCAGCTTGGGGAGCGCCGTCAGACCGCCAGACCGGAAGAGGAGGCTTCGCGCCAACTTGTGCCAAGAATGTTGGACCGTGCGGAACCGCTGGGGCGGCGCTCAACTCTGGCGCAGGATGAAGCGTCGATTGGGTGAATGAATAGGGCGCGCGTTCGACGGGTAGAGGGAGGCAAATCGCTGGATGTCTGCCGGATCAACGTCAACCGGTTCCATCGCCACCATCCACTCGACGTTTTCGGTGCACGGCGGCGTCGTCAGTGAGCCCTCATAAGTCCAATAGCCAAGCGAGGCTGGCAGAAGCCAGTTGGGATTCACCTCGTCGATCGTCACCTCCCCATTCGGCAGTTCGGGAAAGGCCGCAGCAAGGGCAGCAAAGCTGGCATTTGTCGCGCCGGGCGTTAAAAAGACGCCCAGCACGCCCAGAGTACCACTTTGCGTGTCCTTGTGAACGAAATGCACCTCCATCGGGAAGCTCTTGCCCGCCACGTGATGTTCGCTTGGCGCATGGAAATGGAACTGTACCAGTTCGTAGACACGATCGCTGCGGGTCAGCGTGCTGCCTTGTGGCATATTGATTTGAATGGTGTGGCCGTTGTTCACCATATTGCCGCCGCCCTTGTGCCAGCCGATGGCGATATGCGGGATATCCGCCTTGACCGCGCTGTTGATATTGATCGGCGATTGCTGCGTGCCGGCAGAGCATACGAAATTTTCCTTATCCAGATCAGCCCAGTGCTCCGGTCCGACCGGACCGGTGTACCCCCAATGGGCACTGGTCGCTTGGGCGGCTTGAACGCAAATCCGGCATGCGCCGAGCGCAACCAACCCTTTGATCAGGTGACGACGATACATATTACTTTTGCTCCTCTTGCGAACTGATGTTGGTGGCTGCCCTAATGGACGCGTGATGGCCAATCGGCGCGGCCAGTATTGTCCTTTGCAACTGATAGATGCCCGCATGCCTTGGCGTGCTTTCATAAGTGCGGCTGCCGTTTCTCGGCTGGCCGGCTTCTGCAGCCCGCAACGGGAGCAGTTTCAACCAGCTAAACGATAAAAAATTTGAGCAGACCAGCGCTTGACCCCCGCCGCAAAGGCACAGGCGAAGGTGATCACTGCGCGGCTGCCGTTCGCGCCGGAGGCCGCATCGCTATACTTTACACTCGCTGCCCAAGGAGACGCAGGCGACCCTAATACGTTTTCATCGCTACTCCCGACGCAGCCGACCCACGCCACGAAAACGTTGCTATATTTCACGTTGGGCCAGTGAGGAAATCGATCTTCTTTATGGAAGGCATTTGCGCAATGGATGCATTCCCATGCTGACAGTCGTGCGTCAGGCCGGACAATGAGATACATCGATAAGAGCTGGACAAGGATGAGGGGATGACGTGCTTGCGACGGAGCAGGTGGGGCGAGAAGGCCAGTTCTTGCGGATTTCAACTTTGCGTGACGACAGCTCATCGGAGTCAAGGTGACACACGCCGGCAGCGGGGTGTCCGGGCGGTTTCCAGCCGCACAATCGCGAGACCGCTGACGCGAACAAAGCTCGGCTGTACTCGGCACGCGAAGAGAGCCTGCCAAGCCGTTGGAGCCCGGCCTTCCGGTGCGACGCAAGCCGCAGACTAGACCGCCCTCTTGTTACCCCAAAGCAGAACGTGCAGCTGCGGCAACACGCGGGCTTCGAACCACCTGTCGCTAGTCACCCTTTCGACAAGCCATTCCATTCGCATCATTATTCCGTCCAAGTCGACAGAGGCGTCTTCACTGCCAGGGCGCGGCGGCGTGTGATTGCCGGGTTGCAGATAGATCGGAAGGTGCGGATATCTCGCCGCGACTTCTTTGGCGTAGGCATAGTCACTCTCGTCGAAAACGACGAGCTTGAGCACGATTTGCGGCTTCTCTTGCGCCGCTTCGAGGCATGCATCAAACGCAGCCCAACGGGTGGTCATCTCGCTGGACGGCGGCTTTGGGCTAAGGGTCAGCACGTCAAGATCCGCAAACCACTCCCTCACCACGGAACCCTGCGTTTCCAGTGCAAAACGATAGCCCTCGCGATGGCCGCGTTCTATGAGGGGACCGAACGGCTGAATGGCCGGGTTGCCGCCTGACAAGGAGACCATAACCGGCCTGCCGCCGGAAAGCGCATGGACGGTTTGCCACACGGCATCGATCGGCATCGGTAGCCATTCATGGCGATACTGATTGTCCACCGCGTGAAGGCTGTCGCACCATGAACAGCGATAATCACATCCGCCGGTTCTGATGAACACCGTCGGCAAGCCGATGAGCACGCCCTCGCCCTGGATAGTCGGCCCGAATATCTCGCTCACACGGATTGCGGGATGCATGTCGGTCACGGACGGTATTCCGCCCAAGTTTTCGGTGTTTCGCTAACGCGCACGGCCGCGGTCTGCGGCAGACGTGCCTTGCACCATTCATAGAAATGTCTGGCCAGGCATTCCGCCGTGACCTTCTCATGTCCCAGCACGTCGTTGAGGTGCCGATGGTCGAAGCTCTCGTCAATGTAGCGTTTGAGCGGCGCCAGATCGTGATAGTCGCGCACGAAGCCGTGGGCGTCCAGTTCCTTGGCCGACAGCTCCACTACGACGACATAGTTATGCCCGTGCAGGCGCGCGCATTGATGGTTGGGAGGCAAGGAGGTGAGCTGATGCGAGGCCGAGAAGTGGAATTCCTTGGTGATGTGGAACATTACGCGCGCCTCCTGCGCAGCGCCTCAAGCCAGAAATCGGCGTCCTCGTAGTCGGTGGGATCAGCGTGCCCGGCGAGATGGAACGCTTCGCGCCGCTCGACGCAGGTCCCGCATCGTCCGCAGTGACGCACGCCGCCCTTGTAACAGGACCAGGTCTCAGCAAACGGGGTGCCGTATCTTGCGCCATCCGCAACAATGTCAGCTTTTCCGAGATTCACATACGGTGCATAGAGGCGTATCTGCGCATAGCCGTCGAGCGCGCGGTCTTGCATTGTCTGGAAAGCTTCAATGAAGGCCGGACGGCAATCGGGATAGATGAAATGGTCCCCACCATGCACGGCCGCCGCCACCGCTTCGGCGCTGTGGGCGGCGGCGAGACCGAAGGCGATTGCCAACATGATGGCATTGCGGTTCGGCACCACCGTAATCTTCATCGTGTCTTCGGCGTAGTGGCCGTCCGGCACGTCGATACTGCTAGTCAGCGCTGAGCCGGAAAGGCCACGGCCAATTTCGCCGATGTCGATGATCTGGTGCGGGACCTTCAGTCGCTGCGCGCAAAGAGCGGCGAAGCCCAATTCCTTCCTGTGCCGTTGGCCATAGTCGAAAGATAGAAGGCCGGTGAGTTCGTGCTCCGCTGCCACCATGTGAGCAAGGGAAACGGAGTCCAATCCGCCAGAGCAGACGGCGAGAGTCTTCATCATTGGTATCCTTGTTTTGACCGGGTAAGGCTGCGACCGGAGATTTCTCTGCGCCCCCACTACTCCAGCGACTCAGTTTTGTGAACCGGGAGAATTTGCGCTCAGCCCGATTGGAACGGGAGTGCGTCGCGTCCAACACGCGTGATCAATAAAAGTTGAGCGCTTCAGCAGTTTGTTTCGCATCGCGCCAACTTTCGCAATCTGCTGTCGGATCGTCGACTTCGAGACAAGGTGATGTTCGGCCGACATCGGCTGACTCTTAATTAAGCCGCAGAACACATGTTGGCTTTCTGGCCTTCGCTTGTGCGGTTGGCACGACAATTGACATTCTAATTGTGGGGCGGCACACCCCGCCAGCCGAAAGTGGCAGTGAGCTCCTTCAGGCGCAGGTTGATGTGCTGATTATTCGGCGATTTTCCGATCTCGAACCAGAAAGCGAGGGCGACATGGATGCCAGCAAATTTGACATTGGCGACATCCGCCTGGAGAACCCTGCGCGGCGCGATTGAGGCCGCAGGCGAGCCTGCTCTACCTGCCGCCCTACAGTCCCGACTTCAATCCGATTGAGAACGCCTTCGCCCAACCTAAGGCGCTGCTGCGAGCAAAGGCCGACCATCAAGGCTCTATGGGACTGACGTTGCCCCAGCAGTTTTGAGTTCGTTTCCGGCGTGGGTTGTGCCCTGCTGGGCGGGTGAAGCGACGGGCGCTGGCGCGGAGCCTTTGGCATAGCGCAGCGCGAGCGACCGTCGCGGATTGAAGGTGCTGGCGAACTTGGCCGGGGTCTGCCAGGCGATTTGGGAGTGCGGCCGCGCGGTGTTGTAGTCGGCGTGCCACAGGGCGATGGCTACGCGCGCCTGAGCCAGCGAGGTGAACAGCGTCTCGTTGAGCAGTTCATCGCGCAGTCGGCCGTTGAAGCTCTCGATGAAGCCATTCTGCAGCTTGCCGGGCGCAATGTAATGCCATTCGACGCGGTTCTGATCCGCCCAGGAGAGGATGGCGTTCGAGGTGAACTCGCTGCCATTGTCGCTGACGATCATCCTGGGCCGGCCGCGCTAGTGATGAGCCGGTCCAATTCGCGGGCAACCCGCATGCCCGAGAGAGACGTATCAACGATGAGTGCCAGGCACTGTCTCGTGCAGTCGTCGACGACGGCCAGGATGCGGAAGCGGCGCCCGTCGGTGAGCTGGTCCGATACGAAGTCGAGCGACCAGCACTCGTCGGGCCTCAGCGGCACCAGCATTGGCGCCCTGGTCCCGATCGCCCGCTTGCGGCCGCCACGGCGGCGAACGGCGAGCTTCTCCTCCCGATAGAGCCGGAACAGCTTCTTGTGGTTCACGACCAGGCCCTCCCGCCTCAGCATCACGAGAAGACGCCGGTAGCCGAACCGGCGACGCTCCTGCGCGATCGCCTTCATCCGCTCGCGAACCTCCCGGTCGTCCGGCCTGCTGGTCTGGTAGCGAACCGTCATGCGGCAACAGCCGATGGCTTTACACGCCCGCCGTTTGCTCATCCCGAAGCCTTCCTTCAGGCGAGCGACAGCTTTCCGCTTGGCGGCGGGCGTCACCATTTCTTTCCCACAAGGTCCTTCAACGCGGCATTGTCGAGCATGGCGTCGGCCAAAAGCCGCTTCAGGCGCGTGTTCTCGTCCTCCAGCGCCTTCAGGTCGCCGAGCCTCGGTGACATCCATCCCGCCGAAGCGGGCCTTCCAATTGTAGATCGAGGCGTCGCTGACCCCGTGCTTGCGGCACAGATCGCCAACCGATACCCCAGCCTCGTGTTTCTTCAAAATTCCGATGATCTGCTCTTCAGAGAAGCGGCTGCGTTTCATGTCCTGGTCCTCTGGATGGGCCAGAACGAACTTCAAACCGGATTAGATCAGAGGGGCAAGGTCAGGACGCCTCGGCGCGGTCGTCGACCTCTTCACCCCAGCCGAATGTGCCAACTACTTCAAAGCCGCAGGATATGACCTGGATCAGATAGGACGTGCTCCAATGGTTTACACCTGACACAGGAGTCCGGCCCCCACAACCGTTTCGCAATGAGGAGCAGCGCTGCCGCTGCTCCTCCAATCACACGACGGATTCACGATGCGGCAACTCGAGCCATGATTTCGGATCGAATGGCCGATGCGGTGTATAGTGAGGCATCCAGCGGCAAATCCCCAAATGCCAGTTGACACAGAAGATAATTAGCACCTGCCTCTTCCAGCTGATCAAGGAGAGCTTTTCGGACAGAATCTGCCGTTCCCACGACGCACAATTCACTTTCAATTGCTGCATCGAAGTTCAAAGGCAAGTTTGGTGGAGTGGAAATGGCATTTAGTTCGTATAGAAATTTGAAGCTATTGAGCCATCGTTCATAGGCAGGTGCTGCGAGCAAATACGCATCTGTTTCAGAACGCCCTATCACCACCATTCGGAGCAATCCAAGAAATGGCGCTTGCTGGCCAATGTCAGCATCGTGAATTCGGGCGGCGCGGAACGCGTCGGTAACGCTGCGAACAGAAGTGGAAGGTCCGACGCAGGCGATGTTTGCCCCATTCGCAGCGGCCCAGCTAGCCGGCTCGGGTCGATTGGTGGCGATCCATGTCGGCGGATGGGGATATTGGTGAGGTCTCAACGTCAGCGGAACATCTTTCAACTCAAAGTGGCGGCCCTGATAAGAAAGCGTCCCGCCTTTCATCGCATTGATGAGAATCTCACTGGCCTCCGCATACTGTTCTGGTGCTGCTTCTACAGCAACCCCGAAGTATCCCAATTCAGTGGGAGCAGAGCCGCGCCCTATGCCGAGTTCAAGCCTGCCGCCGCTCAACTGATCAAGCATGCAGATCTCCTCGAAGGCACGCAGCGGATGATAGAGCGCAAGTAGCATTACCATGGGACCAACACGAAGACTGCGGGTTCGCTGGGCGACGCTCGCTAAGAACAAATTCGGTGATGGACCTCTGCCATGCGGCGTACAGTGGTGCTCGGCGAGATGATACGCATAAAAGCCATAGCCATCGCACGCTTCTGCTAGGCTCAGCCGATCTGCATATTGTTGTGCGATGTCATCGCCGTTTTCGTCCAGATGATCGAAGATGCCGAAGGTCAGGCCCGAAGCGGAAATTTTCTTCAATTAATTGTTCTCCAAATTACCTATATTTATTCGCTAATCATCATAGCTCACGACATATCATTACTTGGTGCTTGATGTGAATCGACTTCATGCTTGTGAGCACCGCGATTCTTCTTAAAGTTCATACAGACGCGTTCGGCGGCAGCAAGGAATTTGTCCATCTGCTCTGTGGTGCCAATGCTGACGCGAATACAGTTCTTCAAATCTACGTCAGGAAAGCTGGCGATGAGGATCGCCTGCTCTTTCAACGCGGCTTGCCAGCATGAGCCCTCCTGTCCCGCCGGCACACGGGCCAGCAAAAAGTTTGCGTGGGAGGGTGTTACGGAAAAGCCAAGTTGCAACAGCGCCAGGGTCACTCGCTGTCGTTCATGCTTGATGTGCCTGTGGTTCTCTTCGTAGGCGTGGCGATGCGCAAGAATGCTTTTCCCGACCGCCTGCCCGATCACGTTCATGTTGAAGACATTCTGGATGTTGCGCAGCCTGCCAATGATTTCTGGGTGACCGAAACCGAAGCCGACTCGCACGCCAGCGGCAGCATAGCTCTTTGAAAAAGTCCTCAAGATCAAAAGATTCGGATGTCTATTGACGAGGCGCAGGGCATTGTCGGGTGCGAAGTCAACGTAGGCCTCATCCAAGACGACCAAGCGATCTGCTTGCTCCACAAGGCGTTCGATTTCGGCCACCGGCACGAATGTTCCGGTCGGATTGTTCGGATTAGCCAACAGAATGAACTTCGCGTCTTTTGCGGGGCCGGACAGCAGTTTTTCTATCGGCAGGGGATGAGCTTCGCTCGATGCGATTTCGAGAAACTCGGCACCCTGCAACATGGCAAGTTTACGGTTGAACGAAAATCCGGGCGACAGCATTGCCACTCTATCTCCTGGGGCGAGGAAAGCTCTGTAGATGAGTCCGAGCAGCTCCGACGAACCGTTGCCGGCAATCACCTGATCTTTGGAAAATCCGTAAGCATCGGAGGCAGCTGCCCTTAAGCTGAGATTGTCGTCTTCCGGATAAAGATACTGGTGTTCGATCGCAGCAATTGCACTTTGCATTACGCTCTTCGGCAACGGAAACGGGTTCTCGTTCGTATTTAGCTTAACGCAATTTGCATCCGTCGCTGGTCCGTTGGACGAGAGAGCATCTAATTTGCTGGCCACCGGCGAAAAAAGAGAAAGCACGGTCTTCAGTTTTGCATCGCACATGTTCTTCTCCGTTTTTCAGTCCCGCAGGGCATGTGACATGAGGCAATAGTTGATCGTGACTTGATCGACGTTCGGCTATATCAGCGCTGCCTTCCCACCCTGGTGGGGATCGCCGACCACGGTTTGGATTTGACACCGGGAAGCTGTCGAGAACCTGATGACGACCCAACGTGTGGCCGACGGCCGATTCGGCGCAACAGACGGTGTTTCAACATCGCATCGTCCTCAAAGCCGCATGCAGGGCCTGCACGACAGCCCGTCTCCAGCGCCCGCAGATAGGTGGAAGCCGAAGTCTTGCCGAACCTCAGTTGCTCTGCCACCTTGGCCCACCGGACTGCCCTGTTTATGGGTCAGGCGCAGGATATCTCTGACGCTCGTTCGTCTTGCTTGCTTCCGTCTTGGCATGGGCTCTCTCGGTTTGCTGATGAGAGAGCCAAATACCGGCTCATCTGAGCATGAGACGCAGGCCTGACGATATGGAGCGTCGCTGGTGGCGCGCGTAGCCAAGAGGGTTCGCCTCGGTGGCGGGGCATGCAAGACGGCGCACCTCCTTAGCCATCCTGTCCCATCGTCTCAGATCGTGAGGCGCACCTTATAGTCGGTGAGGAGATCTTGCAGGGTCAGGTTACGCCCTAGCGCTTAAGGTTGTTGGTCGCACCGAGCAAGCGCGGGACCTGTCGACGGACAACAGCGGTGCCACTGCCGGCACTAGGTCGTCCAGCATCACAGTGAACCGCGTACGTAGTATTTTGTCGTAGGCGGCATTCTGGATAGCCGGATACGGGCTCTTCACCCGCTGCACCACCGATTGCGGGATGATGTCGCGAGAAACATTCACGGATTTCGTGAAAAAAGTGTACCCGCCGAAGAGCCCCACTCGCGGGGGCGGTGCAGCACCACCTCGGTGTCACTGCTCGTGTTCATGCGATGGACTAGGCCGGCCAGCTGTTGACGCAGCTCGCGGTAGTTGTAAGTCTCACCCGAGTAGACGAGCACCAAGTCAGGTCGGCCATCCTCCTGGAGCATCCTCGGCTGGCGGCCGCCCTGATATCGATGATTGCCAGGCGGTGGTGTCCCAGCGCCGCAGGCCCGCCGATCCAAGTCCCCTCGTCGTCCGGACCGTGGTTCGCTATGGTGGCCGTCATATCGGCAAGCTCCCTTCGCGCATCGGGACCTCCGAGGTCTGGATTGAAGTCGATCCATTCACAGATGCCGCACAGGTTATGTCGCCGCATTTGGGCGAAGCAGATATAAGGCCAGTGGGAAACCATCGAGGCAAAGTGACGGATCTAGCCCAGCTACGATCCGCATCCGACATTGTCGGACATCGGACAGCACCGCGATTCGCTGCATAGGAAGCCTGGAGTCGCGATTTCCCCTGGGGGAATCAGCGCATGAAAGGAGAGCTGGGTCGTGTCTGCCGAAATGAGAAATTGCTCCCCCTTATTGCATCACCGAGGAATGTTACCCAGCGCGATAGACGGACATGCCCTATCTCCCCCCGTTGCAGCTGAGGGAGATAGGGGCCAGCTCTTCATTCAACCCTCATGGAGGATGATCAGCCCAGCCATTTCCATGCGCCGGCCTTCACAAGCCGTGCACCATTCAGGTTCTTTTCCTTGAAGCGCGACGATCCTTGTCAGACGTCGCAACACTTGCTGCCGAGAGCACGAGCTCTTCCTCGAGCATGCCTTGATCTGCGCCTCGAACGGCTCGCACATGCTGGGTTTCAACGACTTCGCAGAGGTTGATATTCTGCAGTGACTTCGTCTCGCTGCTGCACGGCATTGACGCTGGGAGCCATGCTCGCGTGGCGCAATTGTGCTGAAGCCGGTGCCCACGGCAACGTTTCTTAACCCGCCCCAGATCCTGGCGTTTGGCTATTTCCGACATTCGTGTCCGGCTTCGGACAAAGGCCGGGTTTGCCGAACGGAGTCGCACCCAATTTCCAGTGCTGCTTGAGCAATAATATCGACCGGCATTACTGCACAACACGAAAGTTGCTGCAAAAACCGAAGTGAACCCAAGGCATCGGGTCAATTGGCATGGCGCTTGCGACTCGGTCGATAGAACGCAGTCAAAATCACGGTTGCAGACCATGCCTACCTCTCAAAGCTCGATAAAGCACGCGAGCAAAATTCCCCGTCTCCGCGGAAGCTCGTCGCCGTTAAACGTGCCTGCTCGGGGGCGGTCTTGCACAAGACCGGTCCGAGGCAACCACGCCAAGGCGCGAGGCTGCCGGAACTGTCGACCGAAGTCGATGCCGCTTCAGTTTAACCGAAAAATGCACCGTACCACTTTGGCCTGGAAGCAAATCAATGACCTATAGAAAGAACGTTCCTCTCGTGACCTTTCGCACGCGTGTTCGCGATGAGTCGATCGGGGGGCCAAATCCTTATCGGTGGGAGAACAAGACCTCCGACGATTATTTCGGGGGCAAGCGCATCATCCTGTTCTCGCTGCCTGGCGCCTTCACCCCGACCTGCTCGACCTTCCAACTGCCCGATTTCGAAAAACTCTATGATCAATTTCTGGAACTGCGAATTGACGCGATCTACTGCGTCTCGGTCAACGATGCTTTCGTCATGAATGCGTGGGGAAAGTCCTTGGGGCTGCAGAAGATCGAGCTGATCCCAGACGGGTCGGGCGAGTTCACGCGCAAAATGGGCATGCTGGTCGCGAAGGACAATCTGGGCTTTGGCATGCGCTCCTGGCGATACGCCGCTCTGATCGACGATGGCGTGGTGGAGCAGTGGTTCGAGGAGGAAGGCTTCTGTGACAACTGCGAGACGGACCCCTATGGCGTTTCATCCCCGCAAAACGTTCTCGACAAATTGAAGGCGGCGGCATGACCCAGAAGTGGAAAGTCTCACACAACCCAAGCACACACTAGAGCCTCCTCGGCAGATCACGGTTCAACATGCATCTCTCAGCAAGCCTGCTTCAACGCCAGAAGCAACGTATGGTCTTATCGCCTCAAGCCATTGAAGCTATTCGCTTGCTGCGATTGACGCATACTGAACTCCATCAGCTCGTGCAGCAGGCACTCGAGAAGAACCCCGTTTTGAAGCCTGACCCGTTTGACGACGATTCGCCGCTGCCAGGGGTGGATCAGCGGAGCAGTCAAAGCAGAAGCGAAATCGGCGAATCGCCCATTGGCGGGCCGTCTGGCGGGCGCGGGCAATGGAAGTCGCAACGCAGTAGCGGCAACGATCGACCTGCCGTCGAGGAGTTTACCGCCCACACCGAAACATTGCACGACCATGTCGCCCGCCAGGTCGCCCTCACCCCGTTCACCCCCCAGGAGCGGCTGATTGCCGGACAGCTCGCCGCTCATCTGGAGGACACTGGCTATCTTCAGGTAAACCTTTTCGATCTGGCCAGGAGGTTAAACGTTCGGCAAGCTGATGTGGAACGGGTCATCGGAATCTTGCAGCAATTTGATCCGCCGGGCATTTTTGCGCGAACTCTCAGCGAATGCCTGGAGATTCAGCTGCGCCAGCAAGACCGGTTCGACCCGGCTATGGCAGCTTTGGTCGCCAATCTCGAGATGCTTGCACGGGGGGATTTTCAGGGATTGAAGCAGCGTTGCGGAGTCGACGAGGAGGATCTCCTCGACATGAGGAACGAAATCCGCGCGCTCGATCCCAAGCCTGGAGACCGGTTCCAGTCCGGGACGCCGGAAACCATCGTACCGGACGTCTGGGTAATGCCCTCGTCCGAAGGTGGATGGCGGGTGGAGCTTGATCCGGCCACGCTGCCCAAAGTGTTGATTAACCAAACCTATGTCGCCGAAATCTCGCAGCTGACCAAGCAAAATCCGGAAGGCAAAGCGTTTCTCGACCATTGCCAGGAAAAAGGGAACTGGCTGATCAGCTGCCTCGAGCAGCGCGCTAAGACGATCCTTAAGGTTGCGACCGAAATCGTGCGCCAGCAGGATGCCTTTTTTACACACGGCGCCGCCCATCTGCGGCCTCTCTGTCTCAAAAATGTCGCTGACGAGATCGGCATGCACCAGTCGACGGTAAGCCGGGTGGCTTCGAACAGGTACATGTTAACTCCGCGCGGGGTGTTCGAGCTGAAGTATTTTTTCGCTGCGCCAATCGCATCCTGCGAGGGCGGCGATGCGCACTCCGCCAAAGCTGTCCGCCATCGGATCAAGGCAATCATAGCCGAAGAATCGCTCGACAAGGTACATTCCGACGAAGACATCGTTGCTCAACTCAAGGAGACCGGCATCGATGTCGCTCGCCGTACCGTCACCAAATATCGCGAGGCGATGAACATCCCTTCCTCCATACGACGGCGCCGCGATAAGCGTTTGTCCGCAGCTGCGATCAAGCGAAGTGACTAACCGACATTCGTGGTCGGCGAGAGGCAACTCTCAACTTCCTCCGGGCCGAAGCAGCTTTCGAAGTCATGGCATTCCCCGCAACTGGGTGCTGTGCATGACGAAAAGCCTTCGGCCTCACACAGCTTGCGGTAAAAGTACTTTTTCCATTTCATGTTTTCTGTGTTGCCTGCCGCCAGCGCGGGAAAATGTCTGGCAAGCAGGCGGCTGAGCTCAGCGCGATTTGAGAGGCCAAGATCCCGCCAAAGATGGTCCATGCGCATCGCACGCCGGGCGATGATCTTGGCCAAGCGGCCGCTCGCCGGGTCGGCCGGCGCAGCATGCGCTAGCAGCAGCCGGCGTAGCAGCTCCTCTTCCAGTTCCGGCTCGGGCTCGCTCAACTCCTCCAAAGCGAATACGCTGCTGGAGGTAGACGGGAAAGTTGCGGCCAAGACATCACGCAATTCGACAGACGAAAGGCCTGTCCCCTCCGTCGCCAACACCTCGCCCGCCTGGACCTCCTCAAGCGAACGTGAATGTACGCAGGGCAGCACATGCTGATCGAAGCTCCTCCCTAGCTCGGACCCACGCCATTGCGCGCTGGATAGGCAGCCATCATCGTAACGGCCGGCTTCAGCTTCCGGCATGACAAAGCGCCTTGTTGACCGCAGGGATGATCTTGTCGCCCCAGAGCTCGATCTGGCGCAGCATCGTCTTTTGGTCGAAGTCGCCCAATTGAGTCTGAACTGCGATCTGGTCCGGTTTCAAGATATCGATCTCTTCCAGCAGGCGATCAATCACGCGATTTACGCTGCCAATCGGCAAATTTTTGCGCATGGTCTCGAAGGACAGATCCTGCTGGGTCGGTGTCTCCTGCAGCAGGTAGCCATCGTGGCTCTGTTGGCGGCGCTGATGCAGGGCTTCAGAAAGCCGGCGCTGGAAGCGGGCATTGTCGAGATAGCTGTTGATCTCCAACTCGTCGTGGCTGGCATAGCAGCAGCGCAGCAGCGATATCTTGACGTCGGTGACGTTCTTTTCCTCGGATGCCGCCGCCCTCTCGACTGATTCACGCAGTGTGGTCAAAGTCTCTAAGCCGTCGTGGAAGGCTGTGACAAAAAAATTGTGCCCCTCGCGGTAGGCCCGAGCCATCCGTGCGGCTCCGCCAGCGATCCAGATAGGCGGCGTCGGCTGCTGGACTGTGCGGACCGAAATCGCTGTTGGGGGGATCTTCTCATATTGGCCGTCGTGTTCGAAGACGTTTTGGTTGAGGCCCTTGAGAATGATGTCCAGGTATTCCGAAAAGACGGCCGGCGCCTCATCGATGTCCACGCCGAACCGTTCGAACTCGAACTGCTGGTATCCCAAGCCTACGCCGAGCTCGAGACGGCCGTTCGCAACGATGTCGGCGAAGCCGATCTCGGACAGCAGGCGCTGCGGTTGGTAAAGCGGCAGCACGCAGACGGCAGTGCCCAGGCGAATCGTGCTTGTCAAGCCGGCGCAGTGCGCCACCATCATCAGCGGGGATGGTATGAGGCTGTAATTGTTGAAGTGGTGCTCAGCAAACCACGCGGTGTTGAACCCAGCCTGCTCCGAAGCGACGGCCTGTTCGATGGAGTTGCGGATGACGCTTTCTGAGGATTGGTGATAGCCACGCTGGGCGGCCAGAATGAAAGTGGCAAATTCCATGATTTCTCCTCGTTATAGACACGTCAGCCGACCGGGAATGTGCTCGGCATGCACATGCTTGGATCTCAAGCACCTCAGGTGCGTCGTGGAGCCGAGGCTTCATAATGCTCGGCCGGTCGCCCTGCGAAGGCCTGGCAATTAACCTGCCGCCTCCGCAAAACATTCGTCATAGAGCTCGCTGGCGTTTCCCGCATCACCGAACGAGGTCCAGCCGCCGTCCACGTAGAGGATCGAGCCGTTGATGTATGAGGCGTCAGACGAAGCAAGGAAGAACGATGCATCTGCGACGTCTTCTGGCCGTCCCATCCTGCCCATGGGGATGCGTCGTCCGATTGCTGTCAGGTCGATGCGGCCGGCTTTGGCCAACTGAGCAAGTGCGGGCGTGCGGATGTGGCCAGGAGCGACGGTGGCTGTCCGAATTCCGACCGGCCCGAGTTCGGCCGCCATGCAACGGGTCAGCATATCCATCCCCGCCTTGGAGGCGCCGTAGGCATGGCGCGGCGCGAACGGCAGAAAGCTGTCGATCGACCCGAGATTGAGGATCACGCCGCCCGGGCGCATAGCCTTGATCGCTTCGCGCGCGCAGGTGAAGGCGCCGGTAAGGTTGACATCCAGGACGTGTTCGAGCTGTTTCGACAGTTGCTCGATCGCAGGCACAATCCTGTCGGCGGTATCAGCACTATTGACCAGAACATCGATATACCCGAAGCGTCCCCTCAGTTCTTCGAACATCGACACCACATCGCTCTCGACGGCCACGTCCAGCGATTTCGCCAGATGCTTGCCGGGGAGCGATGTAGCCAGCTCTGCCGCTGCAGTGCCATCTTTATCAGCAATCACGACGGTGTCGCCGTTCGCGGCAAAGCGGCGAGCGACGGCCGCGCCAATGCTTTTTGCGCCACCGGTGACGAGCACGATTCGCGCATCTGTGCATTCGGCCGGACAGGAGAGCTCGGCTTGGAGCGCACCATCCACCGGCGGGTGAGCATCCCCCGGCTGGTTGAATGACATCCAGCCTCCGTCGACTGCCAGCACCGAGCCGGTGATGTAGCGCGCCTGCGTGCTGCTCAGAAAACGCACGACCCTGGCGATCTCGTCGGGGCGAGCCAAGCGCCCCATCGGCACGCGGCGGCGTATCGCCGCGAGGTCCATTTTGCCAGCGCGTGCCAGTTCTGTGACCATTGGGGTGCGGACGGAGCCCGGCGCCACCGCCGTGACGCGGATTCCTCGCATAGCCCACTCGCATGCAAGGGACTTTGTCAACGAGATCACGCCAGCTTTCGAGGCTGCGTAGGCGTTGCGCCTGGGATTGCCGACCACGCCCGCCATCGAAGCCACATTGACGATCGCACCGCCCGGCTTCATGCGCCGCGCCGCTTCCCGGGCCATAACGAATGGCCCAATAAGGTTCACTGTCACGCCGCGTCGGAAGGTATCGACAGCGGTGTCGATGATCCTATCCATCGTGGGTCCAACCGCCGCATTGTTGATGAGGACATCGATTTGCGCGAAGCGTGCTTCGACCTGGCCGAAAAGTGAGAGCATGTCTTTCTCTCGCGACACATCGCACTCCAGACCGACGTGCGGCGACCCGAGATCCCGAGCCAGTTCAACCACACCACTGCCCGGAAGGTCCACCGCAACTACAGTGTCTCCGTCCGCGGCAAGGATATCGACCAGGGCACGGCCGATCCCGCCCGCAGCGCCTGTGATGATTACGGTGCGTGCTGCCAGTTTCACGAGAGCTTCTCCACGATGACCGCTTGTGATCTCAGCCCATCAACCTTGGGCGGAATGAAGGGCCGAGCCAAATCGTTGCAGTGACCGCCAGTTGCGGCCCCACACAGATGTCGTTCCCGTAGGGCGCTCATCCTCCATTTCTACCCACTTATGCAGCTCCCAGTTGGGGACCCTCGACGCCATCTTGGTCGGTGGGGATGTGACCCTTGAGCAACTGGTAGATGGGATCGTCTGGATGTGGTGCTCCAATCGGCTGTCGCTGGCCGAACCTATCTGCCTCAAGAATCGCTGGCGGGATTTGCTCCTCAACCCAATCGTAGACGACTGTCCGTTCCGCAATTCGCCACTCGTCCTGCCTCTTCTGAAACAGATCGCAGTAACGGCCGCAAAGCAGCGTCTGACGTATTTCTTGGTCTGTATCCGGTCCGCGTTGCAGCGCGGTGAAATAGCTCTCGACCGCGGCCTCTGCTGAACTGATGAAGTCGATCAGGCTGTTCGTGATTTGATGGATGTTACGGTGCCCCGGCAGACCGAGAGCAAATTGGATGAAGTCCTCTGCCGGTCCGCAATAGGGACCGTGCCTGTCATACGCTTCGGGCCAGTATGCGCTACGCAGCGCCGCCTCATCGGCGCGGTCTATCCCGCGGCAGTACCGATACAGGCAGTTGCGGATCGCCTCTCGGTCACGCAGTTCGGTAATTTTCGCGTGGTCGACAGGGTCTGTCGCGAATTGTATGATTGTTTTGTCCTTCCCGATGCCAGTCTGCACTTTGCGTGTGTCTCTCTCTACAACTGAGTTAGCGGGGGGCTCGTCAACTTCCAGAGCTTGTTCGGGGCAGGCTCGTACCCCTTTTGAGGCAAGCAGTTGCTCCCCATCGGCAACATCAATATCACCGGGCAAGATGTAGCCGGCGTCATCAAGCTTGAAGACTCTCGGCGCCCGCGCCCAGCAGCGCGCATGACCCTGGCATCTGGCTTTATGTACGACGACACGCATAGCGAACTCCAATGTCGTGGGCTGAAACTTCAGGACCAGTCCAGGATCAGATTCTCGATCCCGAACACATGGCCGCCGAAGGTGATAGGTTCAGTCCCTGTCTTGATCCGAAAGGCTGGGATGCGCGCCAGCCACTCCTCCAGGCCAATGACAATCTCCCGCCGGGCAAGGTGTGAGCCAAGACAACGATGGGGACCATAGCCAAAGGCAGCGTGCCGGTTGTCCTCGCGCGCCAGATCGATCTCATTCGGGCATTCGAATTCCGCCGGGTCACGATTGGCAATCATCGTGGCACAGGAAACATAATCTCCCTTGCGGATCGGCGCGCCTTTGAAGTCGACATCCTTCGTTGCCACTCGGATCATCTGAATGGTCGAATAGGCGCGCAGCAATTCTTCCGCAGCGACGGCAATCCGGTCAGGTTCGCTTCGTAGCAATTCCTGATCTTTGGGGTTGCGCGCGAGATGGGCCAAGTCGAAGCATATGGCTGCTGAGACCGTGTCGAGTCCCGCGACGAACACAAGCACGCCGATGCCACGGACTTCTTCGTCACTGAGCAGACGACCCTCGACCTTTGCCTTCACGATGAAGGTCATGAAATCATCGACCGGCTCCTTGCGGCGCTCGGTGGCAAGTTCGTCGATGAAGGCCACGATCGCCCGGGCTGCGGGTGGTCGTTGCTCCTTATCGCCGTGGAGCAGATCTCTAGCCCAGCCGACAAATGTTTCTAGTCCGTTGTCCGAAAGCCCAATAAAGCGAAGGAAGATATTGACCGCGAACGGAACTGCAAAATCCTTCATGATGTCGCAGCTCGTGCCTGATGCGGCGATCCTGTCGATCAGCTTGATCGCTCGTTCCCGGACAGCCGGCTCCAATGCCATTACCCGCTTTGGCGAAAGCAGCGGATTGAGCAGTGAGCGAAAAACACCGTGGAATGGCGGATCGAGCTCAAGCGGGATCATCGGCCAGCTCTCGCCGAGCACAGAGGCGAAGATGCTGCGATGGCTGGAAAACGTTTCGGTGTCCTGCAGCACCCGGCGCTGGTCGCTCGCGCGAGTGATGACCCAGGTACCCCGACCGTCGCGCGTGTTGCTGGTTGAATAAAAGATCGGAGGCCCGGCATGAACGCAAGCAACCGCTGCATGCGGATCCCCGTTAGCGGTCGGCAACATGCCGGGCGACGCAAACAGGTTGAAGTCCCTCACCATTTCGGGCGGGACATGATCTGGAACCGGCCGCGATTTAACCGCGCCAGAATCGAGAGACCGTTCATGAGATGCTGTCGGCATTTGCATGCAATCGTTGGTGCAAGCTCCGTGCCGAATTCGTCTTTCGATAATCCTTGCCGTTTTGCTGGGCAACAGGTGGCGCCTGTGCTGACTTACTGGTCGGGATTGCCACATTCTTGTCCAGCGTCGGACACAGAATGTAGAAAGCTAGACACCGACTTGGAGCAACTCAACTGGTGGGATCGCTAGC
>NZ_RZTB01000650.1:0-245 GCF_003997735.1 Mesorhizobium sp. M7A.F.Ca.MR.148.00.0.0
ACCGCATGAATGTAGCCTCCCAATATCTGCCGCTTGTGGCGCATCACGAAGCCGGACCCGCGGTGGCCGCCATCGTTTTGCACCGTCAGATGTTCGACGACGACCGTGAACTCCCTGCTTTCTCAAGTGTTAGTATTTACCCCACGCCGGTGACGGAGAGTGCGGTGGTTTTGTCGAAGGCACGGTTTTCTATTCAGCGCAAGGATTCACCTCGGAGCGAAAGCCGATTTTCGAGGACGATATGG
>NZ_RZTB01000651.1:0-245 GCF_003997735.1 Mesorhizobium sp. M7A.F.Ca.MR.148.00.0.0
GTGCCGCCAACGGCCTCGCCGTGCAGCAGCACCATCTCGCGCGCAACCGGGAGCAAGCCCATGATCGAACGCAGGAGTGTGGATTTTCCTGCCCCGTTAGCGCCGATCAAGGCCACGGCCTCACCCTGGTGCAGCTCGATGTCGACGCCGTAGAGCGCCTGGAAATCGCCATAGCGGGCCAACAGGCCGTGGGTGGAAAGAACGGCCGTCATGCCTCGATCCCCATGTAGACGCGCTGGACCTCG
>NZ_RZTB01000652.1:0-245 GCF_003997735.1 Mesorhizobium sp. M7A.F.Ca.MR.148.00.0.0
CATGCGCATGATGGTGGTGCCCGTCATGATCATGGTGGTGATCGTGGCCGTCATGGTCGTGGTCATGATGATCGTGATCGTCATGCGCTTCGAGGAAGTGTGGATCGTTTTCCAGTGCCCGGGACAGATCGAAAGCGCCGCGGTCGAGTACTTCGGTCAGGTCGACGCCGGCGCGGGTGGTACGATGGACCTTTGCCGCCGGATTGATGGCGCGGATCGTCGCCTCGACCTTGGCGAGCTCTTCT
>NZ_RZTB01000653.1:0-245 GCF_003997735.1 Mesorhizobium sp. M7A.F.Ca.MR.148.00.0.0
CGCTGCTCAACGAGCTATCGGCGCGCATCCCAAGCGTGCGCGAAGTGGTCGCGTCGTTGTCGGGCGGCCAACGCCAGACGGTGGCGATCGCCCGCTCGCTGCTGCTCGAACCCAAGCTCATCCTGCTCGACGAGCCGACGGCGGCGCTCGGCGTGGCGCAGACGGCGGAAGTGCTCAACCTGATCGAGCGCGTGCGCGACCGCGGCCTCGGCGTCGTCATCATCAGCCACAATATGGAAGACGTG
>NZ_RZTB01000654.1:0-244 GCF_003997735.1 Mesorhizobium sp. M7A.F.Ca.MR.148.00.0.0
TGCCCGACAGTAACGAAATATTGTACGTTTACGACAATCCAAAATCCGAAACTAGCAAAAACTGTTACAGGTTATCGCAATGGAGCGGTCGATTCCGCGACGATGTAGCCGATATATAGCTTAGTATATCGATTTTGGGATGTTATTAACATACGTAAGTATTATACTTGATATCCTATGGTATGATGGATGCGCTTCGCTCCCGTTGCGTTCATTGGATGTTCCGTTACTTCAGCCAATCCTT
>NZ_RZTB01000655.1:0-244 GCF_003997735.1 Mesorhizobium sp. M7A.F.Ca.MR.148.00.0.0
GGCCGAGCCACATCTGCACGCGCCGGATGTCGATGCCGCCCTGGACAAGGCGCGAGGCGCAGGTATGGCGCAGTATGTGCGGCACCACCTGATCGTCGGCGCCGAGCCCGACTTCGGCCTTCGCGTCGTTCCAGATGGCACGGAACTGTGCCTGGCTGAGCTTGGTGAACGGTCCTTTGGGCCGGCGACCCTCAGTGGAAGGCAGCTTGATGACCTCCTTGACCCGCTCGGTCATCGGAATGGT
>NZ_RZTB01000656.1:0-244 GCF_003997735.1 Mesorhizobium sp. M7A.F.Ca.MR.148.00.0.0
CGACGAGGCCCGACGCCTGGTCGACTCCTGCCGGGGAGGACATCCGCGATGGTCTCAATGACCGTGGAACTGCGCAATGTGGGGGACACGCAGGCGGCCATGGGCTGGGCAGGCGGCCACACGATCATCGTCGACCGGCCCGAAGGCAAGGCCGGCGGCATGGGCCTGGGCTTCAATGGCGGCCAGCTCCTCGCCCTGGCGATCGGCGGCTGCTTCTGCAACGACCTTCGCTACGTCGCCGAGG
>NZ_RZTB01000657.1:0-243 GCF_003997735.1 Mesorhizobium sp. M7A.F.Ca.MR.148.00.0.0
TCGAGCCCATGGTGTGGACGATGCGCCAGCCGCCGAACAGGGTGCCGAGCGCCAGCGCCGCCTGACAGGTGAGGACAACCCAGAGCGGTACATGGAAAGTCGCGCCGAGCATGCCCTGCGAATAGAGCAGCACGGCAATGATGCCCATGGTCTTCTGGGCGTCATTGCCACCGTGCCCGAGCGAATAAAGCGAGGCGGAAAAGAACTGCATGACGCGGAACGTGCTGTCGACCGCAAACGGCG
>NZ_RZTB01000658.1:0-243 GCF_003997735.1 Mesorhizobium sp. M7A.F.Ca.MR.148.00.0.0
ACAGCATCGTCGACGGTGATGGCTGCCGCATCGTGATCGCCGATGACGGCATCGGTCTGCCGGACGGCGAGACCTGGCCCAAGAGCGGCAAACTCGGCGCGCTGATCGCCCGCTCGCTGACCGAGAATGCCAAGGCGGAGTTCGACGTGAAGTCGAGCGCTGGCGAGGGCACTAAAGTCACCATCCTCTTCAAGCGCTCGGCTGCCACCGCCTGAAGCGTATCGTTGTCGTTGCGCTCTCGCA
>NZ_RZTB01000659.1:0-243 GCF_003997735.1 Mesorhizobium sp. M7A.F.Ca.MR.148.00.0.0
CGATCCGCGATACGGCAATCTGGTTCGCCGCGCTGATCGTCAGCGGCGCCGGCGGCGCCTGGTTCTGGGGCACATGGTGGTGCGTGCCGTTCTTCTTCGTCTATGGCGTCCTCTATGGCTCCTCGACGGATTCGCGCTGGCACGAATGCGGCCACGGCACCGCTTTCCGGACGCAGTGGATGAACGATGCGGTCTATCAGATCGCCTGCTTCATGATCATGCGCAATCCGGTGACCTGGCGCT
>NZ_RZTB01000065.1:0-32442 GCF_003997735.1 Mesorhizobium sp. M7A.F.Ca.MR.148.00.0.0
GCCGGGTGGGGTCGGTACGACCGGACGCGGCGTTTCTTTGAGTCGGCGCGCCTCGGAGAGGACCTCACCCCCGGCCTGCGGCCGGACCCTCCCCTCGAGGGGGAGGGGGACGACGCCGCGGCCGGGTTCGTAGTAGCCAGCTTTGGGCACGGCGACCGGTTCGACGAAAGGCGCATCCGACCCCGCCAGCCGTGCCAGCCTCCGCACCAGCGCGCTCATATTCGCCGGGCCGCCCTCGCGGAAATAGTCGAGCAGGTCGTCGAGTTCCTCGCGCGGCAGCGTAGAGGCTTCGATCAGGCGCAAATCCTCGTCGCGGCATTCGCCGGGCAGCAGCGCCAGTTTTATGCCGCGTTCGCGGGCGGTCGAGGCGAGCTGGTCGCAGCCGTAGCGCCACCAGTCGTAGCCGCCGAGGATGCGCACGAGGATGATCTTGGCGTGGCGGGCGACGCTGTCGACCCAGAGGTCGACGGACATCGGATGGCGCAGGTCACGCAGTGCGGCCAGCCGCATCGAGGGCAGGCGGCCGGCATCGGCCTTCCAAGCTGCCGCCAGTCCGGCGAGGTCGCTGTCGGTGAAGGACAGCGCCACGATATCCGCCGGCGTCTGCCGCAGATCGACCGGCTCGGCGAGGTCGTCGAGCGAGGCGGATGTCGTGGTGAGGATGTGCATCGCGACCCGTGTCCGAAATCAGCCGGCGAGTATACGCTCGATCGCCGGGCGGTTCAGCCCCTTCAGGCCGATGACGACGAGGCGCGAACGGCGGTCGTCCTGCGCGGTCCAGGCGCGGTCATAGTAATGATTGACGCGCGGCCCGACGGCCTGCAGCAAGAGCCGCATCGGCTTGCCGCCGACTTCGACGAAGCCTTTTACGCGCAGCACGTTCTCTTCTTCTGCGACGGTGGCGACGCGCTTTGCCAGCTCGTCCGGATTGGCGATCGAGGCAATGTCGACGATGAAGGTGTCGAAGTCGTCATGCTCGTGGTCGAACGCGCCGTCATGATGGGATTTGCGGTTTTCGATGTCGTCCTCGACGGCGAGACCGAGCCCGAGCAGCACCGAGGGATCGACCTTGCCATGCGACGCCGGCACGATCTTCACGGCGCGGGCGGAGTGTTCGTTGATGATGGCGTTGGCGCGGGCGGTGCCGGCGGCGTCCATCAGGTCGCTTTTCGACAGGATGATCAGGTCGGCGCAGGCGATCTGATCCTCGAACAGTTCTTCCACCGGGTCGTCGTGGTCGAGCGTCTCGTCCCCGGCGCGCTGCGCCTGAAGTGCGTCCATGTCGTTGGCGACGCGGCCTTCGGCCAATGCCGGCCCGTCGACCACGGCGATGACGCCGTCGACTGTGACGCGGCTCTTCACGCTCGGCCATTGAAAGGCCTGGACCAGCGGCTTGGGCAGCGCCAGGCCCGAAGTCTCGATCAGGATATGGTCGACCCTCGGCGTCAGCGACAGGATCTTGTCAAGCGCCGGGACGAAATCATCGGCGACGGTGCAGCAGATGCAGCCATTGGCCAGTTCGACGATGTTTTCCTCCGGGCAGGTGTCGATGCCGCAGCCCTTCAGGATCTCGCCGTCGATGCCGATGTCGCCAAACTCGTTGACGATTATGGCAATGCGCTTGCCGCCGGCGTTTTCCAGGAGATGGCGGACCAGCGTCGTCTTGCCGGCGCCGAGGAAGCCGGTGACGACGGTGCAGGGAACGCGGGAGAGGTTCGCAGACGAATCTGGGGCAGTCATGGTCAGTCCTTCAGCATGTCGAGGGGAGGAATGCGGGCAACGAGGCCGCGCTTCAGGCTATCGGGACGGCCACGCCAGGGAATGAGGCCGTCGGTCGAGGTGGCGAAAAGCTTGGCGCCCGTGACGAGGTCGGCCCCGCTGGTCTCGGTCAGGTCGCCAAAGACATAGCTCCAGCAGCCGTCGCGCAGGATGGCGGCGCTGAGGCGCCGCTTGCAATTGCCAAGGCATTCGACGCTGCGGATGCGGATGTCGTCGCTGGATGCGGCGCGGCGCGTATCCTCCGCCAGCAATTCGCCGGCGCGGGGATGAGCGTCGGAGCCGGTCTCATCGCGGCAAGAGGCGCAGACGATGATGGTGACGCCGGCCAAGGCATCATCATGGCCGGACGAAATATCCGCTGTGCCAGCCGAAAAACTGCTGTCGTGGTCCAAAGATCGGGCTCCTTGCCCGGAAACCCGCCGGGCGATCGGATTCTAAAGTCGCAGACGGCAGGTCTCCTGGCTCGCGGGTCATCGCCTTGGGTAGCCGCCTTCCCGGGAACTCCCAGTGGCTTTCGGCCTTGGCTCTTCGCTTACAGTTGCGGGGACAGCCGCGGATTTGGGATTTTGCCCCGCACCGCATTCCCTCTTAGCTCTTGCCGTTGCGGGCAAGAGACCATCTGAACCGGATTTAGGCTTTTGCGAGCGGCGGTGTCAACGCGAGCTTACGACATGGCGATGTCGGCCAGCGCCGGACCCAAATCGCCGGCCGGGGTCACTTCCATGCGTTCGAGCCCGAGCCAGCCCTGCATCTGCTTCAATTCCTCGAACAGTTCTGCAGCGGTTTCAGGTGGCGCCTTGGGCTCGGCGTAGGCCGCATGGACCCGCAGCACGCTGGCCGGACGATCTGCCTTGAGGTCGACGCGTGCCACGATCCTGTCGCCGAGCAGGAACGGCAGGACATAATAGCCGTATTGCCGCTTGTCGGCCGGCGTGTAGATCTCGATGCGGTAATGGAAATCGAACAGCCGCTCGGTGCGCGATCGTTCGAAGACAACCGGATCGAAGGGCGCCAGCAGGGCGCGGGCCCCGATTTTGCGCGGCAGGCGGGCGTCCCGGTGAAGATAGGCCGGCTTGTCCCAGCCTTCGACACGCACCGGCAGCAACTCGCCGGTTTCAACCAGTTCCTCCAGCCGGCCTTTCATGTCGGCCGGCGACAGGCGGAAATAATCGCGCAAATCGCCTGAAGTCGCCACGCCGTGGGCGCGGGCGGAAATGCGCAGCAATTCGCGGTGCGCGTCCTCAGGCGTCGGCACTGGGAGGTCGAGGATCGCCTGCGGCAGCACGCGCTCGGGCAGATCATAGAAGCGCTCGAACCCGCGACGATGCGCCGTGGTGATGCGGCCTGCCCAGAACAGCCATTCGAATGCGTGCTTGGCATGGCTCCAGCCCCACCAGCCACCCGAGCCTTTCTGGCCTTCGAGCGCGGAAGCGGCAATCGGGCCGCGCTCGGCGACCTGGCGGTAAATCTCTTCGATATAGGCGGCGTGCTCGCGGCCCCATTTGGCGAGGCCCAGATACATTTCGTCGCCGCGCTCGGCGCGCTGCATGCGCCAGCGCATCAGCGGGTAGGTCTCGACCGGCAGGAAGGACGCCTCGTGCGCCCAGTATTCGAAAACCGTGCGCTTACGCGTCACGGCCGCGTTGTCGAGCAGCGAGAACGGGTAGGGACCAAGGCGCGAATAGAGCGGCATATAATGAGCGCGCACCACCGCGCTGACGGAATCGATCTGCAGCAGGCCGGTGCGGGAGAGGGTGCGGGCAAAATGCCGGCGGTCGGGCGTGCCGGTCGGGCGGGGATCGAGAAACCCCTGGGCGGCAAGCGCGATGCGACGGGCCGTGGGGAGCGAGATCTTTTCCTTCATGCAGGCATCACTTTGAAGTGTTTGACCGAGGGTCGAATGGCTGATTCCAACCCATGCTAGCAGGGTTTTGGCTGCATCCATGTCAGGAGAGAAAAGTGGAGTAAAACGCGAAGGAAATCAAACAGGAGCAGATCGGACCAGTTTGCCGCGATATGCCGTCCAGCTCGGTGTTTTGAACAAGGTTTGACTTGCTTCGCTGGAAGTGCTGCGCTAACCCTCGCCGCGTTGCAGCATAGGCCCTTAAAACGGTTCAGCGGTTAAACTGTCACGCTTCCGCATTAGGGTCCGGTGCTGTAATCAAACTGGATTGGCGCCAACGGAAAGCCGAGCATGAACGCACTCTTGAGCTCATACCTGCCCATCGTCCTGTTCATAGGCGTGGCGCTGGTTGTCGGCCTTGCGCTGCTGGCCGCGCCCTTCCTGGTGGCCTACCGCAATCCCGATCCCGAAAAGCTTTCCGCCTATGAGTGCGGTTTCAACTCGTTCGACGACGCCCGCATGAAGTTCGACATCCGTTTCTACCTGGTGTCGATCCTGTTCATCATCTTCGACCTGGAAGTGGCCTTCCTGTTTCCGTGGGCGGTGTCGTTTTCGAAGATCGGCATGCTCGGTTTCTGGTCGATGATGGTGTTTCTGGCGGTGCTGACCATCGGCTTTGCCTATGAATGGAAAAAAGGAGCGCTGGAATGGGATTGAACGACAGTTCAGGCACCCTCGTCGCGCCGAAGCCCAAGGGTATTATCGATCCCAACACCGGCAGGCCGGTGGGGGAGGACGATCCCTTCTTCCTCGAGATCAACAACGAGTTGGCCGACAAGGGCTTTCTGGTCACTTCGACCGAGGCGCTCATCACTTGGGCGCGCAGCGGGTCGCTGATGTTCATGACGTTCGGCCTCGCTTGCTGCGCGGTCGAGATGATCCACACCTCGATGCCGCGCTATGATTCGGAGCGGTTCGGCGTCGCGCCGCGCGCGTCCCCGCGCCAGTCCGACATCATGATCGTCGCCGGCACGCTGACCAACAAGATGGCGCCGGCGCTGCGCAAGGTCTACGACCAGATGCCGGAACCGCGCTACGTCATCTCGATGGGCTCCTGCGCCAATGGCGGCGGCTATTACCACTACTCCTATTCGGTGGTGCGCGGCTGCGACCGCATCGTGCCCGTCGATATCTATGTGCCCGGCTGCCCGCCGAGCGCCGAAGCGCTGCTCTACGGCATTCTTCTCTTGCAGAAGAAGATCCGCCGCACCGGCACGATCGAACGGTAAATCCATGACCGCATCCCTGAGCGAACTGTCGAACTATCTCGGCGAGAAGCTGATCGGCCGCGTGAACGAGGCTGATATCGCCTATGGCGAACTCACCATCCGCGTCGAGCCGCGCGATCTGGTCGAGGTCATGACCTTCCTGCGCGACGATGCGCGCTGCCAGTTCATCTCGATCATCGACGTCTGCGGCGCCGACTATCCGTCGCGGGCCAAGCGCTTCGACGTCGTCTACCATCTCCTGTCGCCGAAGCAGAATGTGCGCATCCGCATCAAGGTGCAGGCCGACGAGGAAACCATGGTGCCATCGATCACCGGCGTCTTTCCCGGTGCCGACTGGTTCGAGCGCGAGACCTACGATCTCTACGGCGTGCTGTTTTCGGGCCATCCCGATCTGCGCCGCCTGCTGACCGACTATGGTTTCGAAGGCCACCCGCTGCGCAAGGATTTCCCGCTGACCGGCTTCGTCGAGGTGCGTTACGACGACGAAGCCAAGCGCGTTATCTACGAGCCGGTCGAGCTCAAGCAGGAATTCCGCAATTTCGATTTTTTGTCCCCGTGGGAAGGTACGGATTACGTGCTGCCGGGTGACGAGAAGGCAAAGCAGTAAATGGCTGAAACTTCGGTCCGCAACTTCAACATCAATTTCGGCCCGCAACACCCTGCGGCGCACGGCGTTTTGCGCCTTGTGCTGGAGCTGGACGGCGAAGTCGTCGATCGCGTCGATCCGCATATCGGGCTCTTGCATCGCGGCACCGAAAAGCTGATCGAGGCCAAAACCTACCTGCAGGCGATTCCCTATCTCGACCGGCTCGACTATTGCGCGCCGATGAACCAGGAGCACGCCTTCGCGCTTGCCGCCGAGCGCCTGCTCGGCATCGAAGTGCCGAAGCGCGGCCAGCTGATCCGCGTTCTCTACTGCGAAATCGGCCGCATCATGTCGCACATCCTCAATGTGACGACGCAGGCGATGGACGTCGGCGCGCTGACGCCGCCGCTGTGGGGCTTCGTCGAGCGCGAAAAGCTGATGGTGTTCTATGAGCGCGCCTCGGGTTCGCGCATGCATGCCGCTTACTTTCGCCCCGGTGGCGTCCATCAGGATCTGCCGCAGAAATTGGTCGAGGACATCGGCAAGTGGATCGACCCGTTCCTGAAGTCGATCGACGACCTCGATCAGCTGCTGACCGGCAACCGCATCTTCAAGCAGCGCAATGTCGACATCGGCATCGTCTCGCTGGAGGATGCCTGGGCCTGGGGTTTTTCGGGCGTGATGGTGCGCGGTTCGGGCGCTGCCTGGGACCTGCGCAAGTCGCAGCCCTATGAATGCTATTCGGAAATGGATTTCGACATTCCGATCGGCAAGAACGGCGACTGCTTCGACCGCTACCTCGTACGCATGGAAGAAATGCGCCAGTCTGCGAAGATCATGCGCCAGTGCGTCGATCTCCTGCTCGGCAAGGAAAGCACCGGGCCGGTGTCGAACCTCGACGGCAAGGTGGTGCCGCCCAAGCGCCAGGCGATGAAGCGCTCGATGGAAGCGCTGATCCATCACTTCAAGCTCTACACCGAGGGTTATCGCGTGCCGGCCGGCGAGGTTTACGCCGCGGTCGAGGCGCCGAAGGGCGAATTCGGCGTCTATCTGGTTTCCGACGGCTCCAACAAGCCCTACCGCTGCAAGCTGCGCGCGCCGGGTTTCGCACATCTGCAGGCGATGGATTTCCTCTGCCGCGGCCACATGCTGGCCGACGTCACCGCCGTTCTCGGCTCCCTCGACATCGTGTTTGGTGAGGTCGATCGCTAAATGTCAGTCCGCCGTCTCGCAGAAGCCAGCGTCCAGCCAGCATCCTTCGCCTTCAACCGGGCGAATGCGGCCGCGGCGAAGCAATGGATTAAGAAGTACCCGAAGGGCCGTGAGCAGTCGGCCATCATTCCCTTGCTGATGATAGCGCAAGAGCAGGAAGGCTGGGTGACGAAGGCGGCGATCGAGACGATCTCCGACATGCTCGGCATGCCGCGCATCCGCGGGCTCGAAGTCGCGACCTTCTACACGCAGTACCAGTTGAACCCGGTCGGCACGCGTGCGCATATCCAGGTCTGCGGCACCACGCCCTGCATGCTGCGCGGTTCGGAAGCGCTTATGGATGTCTGCCGCTCCAAAATCCATCATGACCAGTTCCACGCCAACGACAAGGGCACTTTGTCGTGGGAAGAGGTCGAATGCCTTGGCGCCTGCGTCAACGCGCCGATGGTCATGATCTTCAAGGACACGTTCGAGGATCTGACGCCGGAACGCCTGGCTGAAATCATCGATCTCTATGACGCCGGCAAGGGTGCTTCGGTGGAACCGGGGCCGCAGAACGGCCGCACCGGCTCCGAGCCGGCCTCCGGCCTCACCACGCTGAAGAGCGAAAAGGCGATCCTCAAGTCGACCCGCGAAAGGGAGGCCAGGGAGGCCGCCAAGGCCGCCAGGGCGGCGCCCGACGCGATCATCGCGGCGCCTGTGCCGGGGCCGGCCGCGGCCCCTGTCGCACCGTCCAACACCAGCAAGCCGAAGACCGACGCCCCTGAAACCAGCCCGGCATTGAAGACGCCTTCAAAAACCAAGGTCGCGCCGGCGGTTGAAAAGGCGGCGAGCGTTGCCGCGCCGCTGCATTCGGCCGCCAATGCCAACAAGGCGGACTCCAAGGTCGAGCAGGTTTCCAAGCAGCGCAGCGGCCCGATAACCAAGGCCGAGCCGGCATCCGCCTTCAAGGCGCCTGAGGTCAAGGTGCCGGCGGCCAAGCCGGCCAAACCGTCGCTCGGGGACAAGAACCGTCCGGCCGGAATCGATAAACCGGCACAGGTCGACGACCTCAAGCTGATCTCCGGCGTCGGCCCCAAGATCGAGGGCATCCTGCATACGCTGGGCATTTTCACCTTCGCGCAGGTCGCGTCGTGGAAGAAGGCCGAACGCGAGTGGGTGGATGGCTATCTCTCTTTCCAGGGCCGCATCGATCGCGACGACTGGGTCAAGCAGGCCAAGGCGCTCGCCAAGGGTGGCGTCGCCGAATACATCCGCGTCTTCGGCAAGAAGCCGGTCTGAGGGACGAAAAATGCTTCAGGACAAAGACCGCATCTTCACCAATATTTACGGCCTGTTCGACAAGTCGCTGGCCGGCGCGATGGCGCGCGGCGCCTGGGACAACACGCCCGGCATCGTTGCCAAGGGGCGCGAGTGGATCGTCAACGAGATGAAGGCGTCGGGCCTGCGCGGCCGCGGCGGCGCCGGCTTCCCGACCGGCCTCAAATGGTCATTCATGCCCAAGCAGAGCGATGGCCGGCCGAGCTATCTCGTCATCAATGCCGACGAATCCGAGCCCGGCACCTGCAAGGACCGCGACATCCTGCGCAACGACCCGCACACGCTGGTCGAGGGCGCGCTGCTTGCCGGCTTCGCCATGGGCGCGATTGCCGCCTACATATATGTGCGCGGCGAGTTCATCCGCGAGCGCGAGGCGCTGCAGCGCGCGATCGAGGAGGCCTATGAGGCCAAGCTGATCGGCAAGAACAACACGTCCGGCTATGATTTCGACATCTACATGCACCACGGCGCCGGCGCCTATATCTGCGGCGAGGAGACAGCACTCCTCGAAAGCCTCGAAGGCAAGAAGGGCCAGCCCCGGCTGAAGCCGCCATTCCCTGCCAATGTCGGCCTCTATGGCTGCCCGACCACGGTCAACAATGTCGAATCGATCGCGGTCGCGCCGACCATTCTGCGCCGCGGTGCGGCCTGGTTCTCGTCCTTCGGCCGGCCCAACAATGTCGGCACCAAGCTGTTTTGCATCTCCGGCCACGTCAACAATCCGTGCACGGTCGAAGAGGCGATGTCGATCTCGTTCCGCGAGCTCATCGAGACGCATTGCGGCGGCATTCGCGGCGGCTGGGACAATCTTTTGGCGGTCATACCGGGCGGCGCCTCTGTGCCGCTGGTGCCGGCCGAGCAGATCATCGACACGCCGATGGATTTCGACGCGCTGCGCGACCTCAAATCCGGCCTTGGAACCGCGGCTGTCATCGTCATGGACAAGTCGACCGATGTCGTGAAGGCGATTGCGCGGCTCTCCTATTTCTACAAGCACGAGAGCTGCGGCCAGTGCACGCCATGCCGCGAAGGCACCGGCTGGATGTGGCGGGTGATGGAACGGCTGGTGCGCGGCGAGGCGCAGAAGCGCGAGATCGATATGCTGCTCGACGTCACCAAGCAGATCGAGGGCCACACCATCTGCGCGCTGGGCGACGCGGCGGCATGGCCGATCCAGGGCCTGATGCGGCATTTCCGCGGCGAGGTGGAGCGGCGCATCGACGAGTTTTCGCGCAATGCGCACCGGGCCGAGCCTGTGATGGTGGCGGCGGAATAGAAGAATGTTTACGCGGGCGGAAGTCCGCAGCGAAGGGCGGGGCGAACGAAGAAACGACCAGGAGAACTCTATGGCGCCGTATTCGAACCCGCTGATGCCCAATTTGGACCAGATCGAGAAGATGAACCAGGACTTGACCAGGATGATGCCGAAGGAGATGGCCAGCGCCGTCAACCTTTTCGTGCATCCTGTGGCGGGTGCGGCGGCGATGTCGGCGCTTGGCCTCGGGCTCGCCAACCATGCTTTCGGCGTCTGGCTGGGCGCGTTTTCAGGCGCGGCAGAAGCCTCGCAGCGGCTGCTGCAGCCGATCGTCGATGATTTCGAGGCGCGCGTCGCGCAGTTCGAAGATCCAAGTCCTTCCTCCACCAAGGCACGGGCGACGGCGAAAACCATGATTGCGGAGGCGCAGTCCTTCGCCCGGGAGGTCACCGATATTGCCGCCAAGGAAGCCGCCACTGCCGTGCCGGCCGCAAACGCCGCTCCGGCGACAAGCGGCGCCGGCGATGCGCTGATGCCCGATGATTTCAGGCAGCCCAACGCCATGGAGAAGCCGGCCATTCCGGCAGATCTCAAGGCCATCTCGGGCATCGGGCCGAAGCTGGAAAAGGTTCTCAACGGCCTCGGTATCTGGACGTATGCCCAGATCGCGGCATGGACGCCGCAAGAGGTTGCCTGGGTCGAGGACTATCTGTCGCTCGGCGGCCGCATCGGCCGCGACGATTGGAAAACCCAAGCGGCGGCGCTCGCCGTCAAGAAGTGAATGAAGTGCCCGACGTGGTCTCGACCGCGTCCGGAAAAAGAGATTGCGGGAACTCCGCAGGGGTTTGAGGCGAATGGCAAAGCTCAAGGTCGACGGGAAAGAGATCACTGTACCCGACCACTACACGCTGCTGCAGGCGGCGGAAGACGCTGGCGCGGAAGTGCCGCGCTTCTGCTTCCATGAGCGGCTGTCGATCGCCGGCAATTGCCGCATGTGCCTGATCGAGGTGAAGGGCGGGCCGCCCAAGCCGCAGGCGTCCTGCGCCATGAACGTGCGCGACCTGCGTCCCGGCCCGAATGGCGAGGCGCCGGAAATCTTCACCAACACGCCGATGGTCAAGAAGGCCAGGGAAGGCGTGATGGAGTTCCTGCTGATCAACCATCCGCTGGATTGCCCGATCTGCGACCAGGGCGGCGAATGCGACCTGCAGGACCAGGCGATGGCGTTCGGCGTCGATTCCTCGCGCTATCACGAGAACAAGCGCGCGGTCGAAGACAAATACATCGGACCGCTGGTGAAGACGGTGATGAACCGCTGCATCCACTGCACGCGCTGCGTCCGCTTCACCACCGAAGTCGCCGGCATTTCCGAACTGGGCCTGATCGGCCGCGGCGAGAATGCCGAGATCACCACCTATCTCGAACAGGCGATGACGTCGGAGCTGCAGGGCAATGTCATCGACCTTTGCCCGGTCGGCGCGCTGACCTCGAAACCGTTCGCCTTCCAGGCGCGGCCGTGGGAGCTGACCAAGACCGAATCCATCGATGTGATGGATGCGGTCGGCTCGGCGATCCGTGTCGATAGCCGGGGCCGCGAAGTGATGCGCATCCTGCCGCGCGTCAACGAGGCGGTGAACGAGGAGTGGATCTCCGACAAAACCCGATTTATCTGGGACGGCCTGCGCACGCAGCGTCTCGACCGCCCCTATGTGCGCAAGGACGGCAGGCTGGTTGCCGCCAGCTGGGCCGAGGCCTTCGCCGCGATCAAGGACGCGGTATCGAAGACGGCGCCCGAAAAGATCGGCGCTATCGCGGGCGATCTTGCCGCCGTCGAGGAAACCTATGCGCTCAAGCTGCTGATGGCTTCGCTCGGCTCGAAGAATACCGATTGCCGCCAGGACGGCGCCGCACTCGACCCGGCGCTCGGCCGGGCGAGCTATATCTTCAACCCGACCATCGAAGGCATCGAACAGGCCGACGCGGTGCTGATCATCGGCGCCAACCCGCGCTATGAAGCTTCGGTGCTCAACGCCCGGATCCGCAAGCGCTGGCGGATCGGCAACCTGCCGGTCGCCGTTATCGGCGATGTCGGCGATACCCGCTACGACTACGAACAGCTGGGCGCCGGACCGGATTCGCTGAAGGATTTGGCCGACGGCAACGGCAAGTTCTTCCAAGTGCTGAAGAAGGCGACACGCCCTCTGATCATCGTTGGCCAGGGCGCGCTGGCGCGTGCCGATGGCGCGGCCGTGCTCGGCCAGGCG
Source organism: Mesorhizobium sp. M7A.F.Ca.MR.148.00.0.0 (assembly GCF_003997735.1). Lineage (NCBI taxonomy): Bacteria > Pseudomonadati > Pseudomonadota > Alphaproteobacteria > Hyphomicrobiales > Phyllobacteriaceae > Mesorhizobium > Mesorhizobium sp. M7A.F.Ca.MR.148.00.0.0. The sequence continues at coordinate 11,549 of NZ_RZTB01000065.1, forward strand.
GCCAAGCTCGCCGCCGCCGTAAACGCTGCCCGCGCCGACTGGAACGGCTTTGCCGTGCTGCACAACGCGGCCGGACGTGTCGGCGGCCTCGACCTCGGCTTCGTGCCGGGCGAGGGCGGCAGAAACGTTGCCGGCATGCTGGGCGAAATGGAGCTCTTGTTCCTGCTCGGCGCCGACGAGATCGACATGGCCAAGACCGGCGGCGCCTTCGTCGTCTATATCGGCACGCATGGCGACCAAGGCGCGCACCGCGCCAATGTCATCCTGCCGGCGGCCGCCTACACGGAAAAGTCGGCCACCTATGTCAACACCGAAGGGCGTGTGCAGCAGACCAACCGCGCCGGCTTCGCGCCGGGCGAAGCGCGCGAGGACTGGGCGATCCTGCGGGCGCTGTCGGATGTGCTGGGCAAGAAACTGCCGTTCGATTCGCTGCCGCAGCTGCGCGCCAAGCTCTATGGCGAATACCCGCATCTGGCCCGTATCGACCAGGTCGCGGCGGGCAATGCCGAGGACATCGCCGGGGTGGCGAAGCTCGGCGGGCGGCTGAACAAGGGTACCTTCACCTCGCCGGTGACGGATTTCTACCTGACCAACCCGATCGCGCGGGCATCGGCCGTGATGGCGGAATGCTCGGCACTGGCCAAGAGCGGCTTCAAGCAGGCGGCGGAATAAGCATGGACACTTTCTTCTCCTTCTACGTGCTGCCGGCGCTGATCATTCTGCTGAAATCGGTCGTGCTGATCGTTATCCTGCTGATTTTCGTTGCCTACATCCTCTACGCCGACCGCAAGATCTGGGCGGCGGTGCAACTGCGCCGTGGCCCGAACGTCGTCGGCCCCTGGGGCACGCTGCAAGCTTTCGCCGATCTGCTGAAATTCGTCTTCAAGGAGCCGGTCATCCCGTCCGGCGCCAACAAGGGCGTGTTCCTGCTGGCGCCGCTGGTCTCGGCCGTGCTGGCGATCTCGGCCTGGGCGGTCATTCCGGTCAATCAGGGCTGGGCGATCGCCAACGTCAATGTCGGCATCCTCTATGTCTTCGCCATCTCCTCGCTTGAGGTCTATGGCGTGATCATGGGCGGCTGGGCCTCCAACTCGAAATATCCGTTCCTCGGCGCGCTGCGTTCGGCCGCTCAGATGGTGTCCTACGAGGTCTCGATCGGCTTCGTCATCGTCACCGTTCTGCTCACCGCCGGCTCGCTCAACCTCACCGATATCGTGCTGTCGCAGCATGATGGAATTGGTACGCGGCTTGGCCTGCCCAACACCTTCCTCGACTGGAACTGGCTGGCGCTGTTCCCGATGTTCATCATCTTCTTCATCTCGGCGCTGGCCGAGACGAACCGGCCGCCCTTCGATCTGGTGGAAGCCGAATCGGAACTGGTCGCCGGCCACATGGTCGAATATTCGTCGACGCCGTTCCTTTTGTTCTTCCTCGGCGAGTATGTCGCCATCGTGCTGATGTGCGCGCTGGCCACCATCCTGTTCCTCGGCGGCTGGCTGCCTCCGTTCGACTTCGCGCCGTTCACCTGGGTGCCGGGTGTCATCTGGTTCGTGCTGAAAGTCTGCTTCGTGTTCTTCGGCATCTCCATGGTGAAGGCCTTCGTGCCGCGCTACCGCTACGACCAATTGATGCGGCTTGGCTGGAAAGTGTTCCTGCCGATCTCGCTGTTCATGGTGGTCGCCACCGCCGCCTTCCTCAAGATCACGGGGTTTGCGTGATGTTCGCTCTTTCCCAAGCCGCCAAATCGCTGCTGCTGCAGGATTTCGTCAGCGCCTTCTTCCTGTCGATGCGCCAGTTCTTCGCGCCGAAGGAGACGATCAACTATCCGCACGAGAAGGGGCCGACCAGCCCGCGCTTCCGGGGCGAGCATGCGCTGCGCCGCTATCCCAATGGCGAGGAACGCTGCATCGCCTGCAAATTGTGCGAGGCAATCTGCCCGGCGCAGGCCATCACCATCGAGGCCGGCCCGCGCCGCAATGACGGCACGCGCCGCACGGTTCGCTACGACATCGACATGGTGAAGTGCATCTATTGCGGCTTCTGCCAGGAAGCCTGCCCGGTCGACGCCATCGTCGAGGGGCCGAATTTCGAATTCGCGACGGAGACGCGTGAGGAACTCTACTATGACAAGGACAAGCTGTTGGCGAATGGCGACCGGTGGGAGCGCGAACTGGCGCGCAACATCTCGCTGGACTCGCCCTACCGCTGATATTTGACGCATGGGCGGGGCAGGGGCCTCGTCCAGAGGATGATCCCGAAAAGTTGCGGACTTTTCGGACCAGATCATGCTCCGGAATACAGAGTGGCCCATGTTTCTTTCGATCGGGCCTTTCAACCCGATCGGAACATGGGCTAGGACAACGCGGCTTTGGAACCGGAGGCGGAACCAGGCCAGAGACAACAAACAGGACGAGCGTCCTGTTCGTACAGGAACCCGGGGGATCCCCAATGTTGAGTGGACTAGAGGCGGCCTTTTTCTACCTCTTCGCCTTTGTCGCGGTGGCGTCGGCGTTCATGGTCATTTCGTCGCGCAACCCCGTGCATTCGGTGCTGTTCCTGATCCTGACCTTTTTCAACGCCGCCGGCCTGTTCATGCTGACCGGGGCCGAGTTCCTGGCGATGATCCTGCTCGTCGTCTATGTCGGCGCGGTGATGGTGCTGTTCCTGTTCGTCGTCATGATGCTCGACGTCGATTTCGCCGAGATGAAGGAAGGCGCCCTGCAATATGCGCCGATAGGCGCGCTGGTCGGGCTGATCCTGGCGGCGGAGCTGATCGTCGTGCTCGGCGGCTACACTTTCGCGCCGCAGCTCGCTTCGACGGTCTCCAAGCCCATTCCGGATCTCGCCACGCGGACCAACACCGCCGCGCTCGGCGACATCCTCTATACCGACTATCTCTACTACTTCCAGATTTCGGGCCTCGTGCTGCTGGTCGCCATGATCGGCGCCATTGTGCTGACGCTGCGCCATAAACCAGGCGTCAAGCGGCAGTCGATCGCAGCCCAGGTCGGCCGCACGCCGGCGACCGGTATGGAAATCCGCAAGGTCAAGACAGGCGAGGGACTCTGAGATGGTTGTCGGCATCGCGCATTATCTGACCGTATCGGCTGTTCTGTTCACGCTCGGCGTGTTCGGCATCTTCCTGAACCGCAAGAACGTCATCGTCATCCTGATGTCGGTCGAGCTGATCCTGCTGGCGGTCAACATCAATTTCGTCGCCTTTTCGGCAGCACTCGGCGATCTGGTCGGCCAGGTGTTCGCGCTGTTCGTGCTGACGGTCGCGGCGGCTGAGGCCGCCATCGGGCTTGCCATTCTCGTCGTCTTCTTCCGCAACCGCGGCTCGATCGCGGTCGAAGACGTGAACATGATGAAGGGTTGACGGAACCACCATGTATCAGGCCATCGTCTTCCTTCCCCTGCTCGGCTTCCTGATCGTCGGCCTGTTCGGCACGTCGCTCGGCGCCAAGGCGTCCGAATACATCACCTCCGGTTTCCTGGTGATCGCGGCGGTGCTGTCGTGGGTCGCTTTCTTCACCGTCGGTTTCGGCCATGGCGAGGTGTTCACCGTGCCGGTGATGCGCTGGATCCAGTCAGGCGGGCTGGAAGCGGCCTGGGCGCTCAGGATCGACACGCTGACGGTGGTGATGCTGGTGGTGGTCAACACCGTGTCGGCGCTGGTTCACATCTATTCGATCGGCTACATGCACCACGATCCGAACCGGCCGCGCTTCTTCGCCTATCTGTCGCTGTTCACCTTCGCCATGCTGATGCTGGTGACATCAGACAATCTGGTGCAGATGTTCTTCGGCTGGGAAGGGGTGGGCCTCGCCTCCTATCTGCTGATCGGCTTCTGGTACAAGAAGCCGTCGGCCAATGCCGCGGCAATCAAGGCCTTCGTCGTCAACCGCGTCGGCGATTTCGGCTTCGCGCTCGGCATTTTCGGCCTGTTCGTGCTGTTCGGCTCGGTCAATCTCGGCACCATCTTCGCCAATGCGGCAACGTTCATTCCGGCCGAAGGCGCCCCGCACGGCGCCGCGGTGCTGACCTTCCTCGGCTATGCGCTGGACAAGCAGGCGGCCATGACGATCGTCTGCCTGCTCCTGTTCATGGGCGCCATGGGCAAGTCGGCGCAAGTGCCGCTGCACACCTGGCTGCCGGATGCCATGGAAGGCCCGACACCGGTTTCCGCGCTGATCCATGCCGCCACCATGGTGACGGCTGGCGTGTTCATGCTGGCCCGGCTGTCTCCGCTGTTCGAACTGTCGCATTCGGCGCTGACGGTCGTGACCTTCATCGGTGCCTTCACGGCCTTCTTCGCGGCCACCGTCGGTCTCGTCCAGAACGACATCAAGCGCGTCATCGCCTACTCGACCTGCTCGCAGCTCGGCTACATGTTCGTGGCACTCGGCGTCGGCGCCTATGGCGCGGCGATCTTCCACCTGTTCACGCATGCCTTCTTCAAGGCGCTGCTGTTCCTCGGCTCGGGCTCGGTCATCCATGCCGTGTCCGACGAGCAGGACATGCGCAAGATGGGCGGCCTCAGGAAACTGATCCCGACCACCTACTGGATGATGGTGATCGGCACGCTGGCGCTGACCGGCGTCGGCATTCCGGTGACGGTCATCGGCACCGCCGGCTTCTTCTCCAAGGACGCCATCATCGAGAGCGCCTTTGCCGGCCACAATTCGGTTGCCGGCATGGCCTTCGTGCTTTTGGTCATCGCCGCCTGCTTCACCTCCTTCTACTCCTGGCGGCTGATCTTCATGACCTTCCACGGCAAGCCGCGGGCGAGCCATGAGGTGATGCACCATGTCCATGAATCGCCGCCGGTGATGCTGGTGCCGCTGTTCATCCTGGCCGCGGGCGCGCTGTTTGCCGGCGTCATCTTCCACGGCGCCTTCATCGGCGAGGGCTATGCCGAGTTCTGGAAGGCATCGCTGTTCACACTGCCTGACAATCACATCCTGCACGACATCCACGAATTGCCGCTGTGGGTTGAACTGTCGCCCTTCATCGCCATGCTGATCGGCTTCGCGCTGGCCTGGAAATTCTACATCCGCTCGCCGGAAATGCCGGTCAACCTGGCCGCGCAGCATCGCGGGCTCTACGCCTTCCTGCTCAACAAGTGGTATTTCGACGAGCTCTACGACTTCCTGTTCGTGCGTCCGGCCAAGCGCCTCGGCCATTTCCTGTGGAAGACCGGCGACGGCACCATCATCGACGGCCTCGGCCCGGATGGCATTTCGGCGCGCGTCGTCGATGTCACCGACCGCATCGTCAAGCTGCAGACCGGCTATCTCTACCACTACGCCTTCGCCATGCTGATCGGCGTTGCCGCACTCGTCACCTGGATGATGCTCTGATGACCGCCTGGCCAATCCTCTCGCTGGTCACCTTCCTGCCGCTGGTTGGTGTGCTGCTTATCCTGTTCATCAATGACGACAGCGAAAATGCACGCCGCAACATCCGCGCCATCGCGCTGTTGACGACGACTTTCACGTTCATCATCTCGCTGTTCATCTGGACCGGATTTGACAATTCGCAGTCCGGCTTCCAGTTCGTCGAGAAGGTCGCCTGGCTCGACTCCGGCATTTCCTACCATATGGGCGTCGACGGCATCTCGATGCTGTTCGTCATCTTGACGACGTTCCTGATGCCGCTCTGCATCCTGGCGTCGTGGGAATCGATCGAGAAGCGCGTGAAGGCCTACATGATCGCCTTCCTGCTGCTCGAAACGCTGATGATCGGCGTGTTCTGCGCGCTGGACATCGTGCTGTTCTACGTCTTCTTCGAAGCCGGCCTGATCCCGATGTTCATCATCATCGGCGTCTGGGGCGGCAAGCGGCGCGTCTACGCCTCGTTCAAGTTCTTCCTCTACACGCTCGCCGGCTCGGTGCTGATGCTGCTCGCCATCATGGCGATGTTCTTCCAGTCCGGCACAACCGACATCCCGACGCTGCTGACCCACAACTTCCCGGCCAGCATGCAGACCTGGCTATGGCTTGCCTTCTTCGCCTCCTTCGCGGTGAAGATGCCAATGTGGCCGGTGCACACTTGGCTGCCCGACGCGCACGTCGAGGCGCCGACGGCGGGCTCCGTCATCCTGGCCGGCATCCTGTTGAAGATGGGCGGGTACGGCTTCCTGCGGTTCTCCTTGCCGATGTTCCCGCTGGCGTCGGAAATGTTCGCGCCGCTGGTCTTCGCGCTGTCCGTCGTCGCCATCATCTACACCTCGCTGGTGGCGCTGATGCAGGAGGACATGAAGAAGCTGATCGCCTATTCGTCGGTTGCTCATATGGGCTTCGTCACCATGGGCATCTTCGCCATGAACCAGGAAGGCGTGCAGGGCGCGATCTTCCAGATGCTCAGCCACGGCCTCGTCTCCGGCGCGCTGTTCCTGTGCGTCGGCGTCATCTACGATCGCATGCACACACGTGAGATCGCGGCCTATGGCGGCCTGGTCAACAACATGCCGAAATACGCCACGGTGTTCCTGATCTTCACCATGGCCAATGTCGGCCTGCCCGGTACCAGCGGCTTCGTCGGCGAGTTCCTGACCATGCTCGGCGTGTTCCGGGTCAACACCTGGGTGGCGTTCTTCGCCGCCACCGGCGTCATCCTGTCGGCCGCCTACGCGCTCTGGCTCTACCGCCGGGTGATCTTCGGTGCGCTGACCAAGGACAGCCTGAAGGGCCTGCTCGACCTGTCGCTGCGCGAGAAGGTGATCATCTACCCGCTGGTCGTTCTGGTCATCTTCTTCGGCGTCTATCCCGCCCCGGTCTTCGACGCGACGGCCGAATCGGTCAAGTCGCTCGTCACCAATGTCACTGCATCCATCGGCGCCGCGCAGACCGCGGCGGCGAACTGACCAGAGGTTTTGCGAACCATGACGCCGGACCTTCTCTCCAGCCTGTCGCTCTCGACGCCAGAGCTGATCCTTGCCGTCGGCGCGCTGGCGCTGCTGATGGTCGGAGCCTATTCGCGCGCCAACACGGCCAACACGGTAACCGGCCTTGCGGTGGCCGTGCTGGCGATCGCAGGCGCCTGGCTGATCTTCCGGACCGGGCAGGGCAGCGCTTACGGCAATGCCTTCATCCAGGATTCCTTCGCCCGCTTCATGAAGGTGCTGGCGCTGGTCGGCTCGGCGGTGACGCTGGTGATGTCGATGCGCTTTGCCAAGGCTGAACGCTTCGACAAGTTCGAATATCCGGTGCTGATCCTGCTGTGCACGCTCGGCATGATGCTGATGATCTCCGCCAATGGCATGATCGGGCTCTATCTCGGCCTCGAACTGCAATCGCTGGCGATCTACGTGCTGTGCGCGATCAACCGCGACAATCTGCGTTCGACTGAGGCTGGCCTCAAATATTTCGTCCTCGGCGCGCTGTCCTCGGGCATGCTGCTCTATGGCATCAGCCTGGTCTACGGCTACACCGGCAACACCGGCTTCCAGGAGATCGCTTCTGCGCTCGGCAGCGGCGAGCGCCAGCTTGGCCTCGTTTTCGGCCTCGTCTTCGTGCTGGCCGGCCTGGCCTTCAAAATCTCGGCGGTGCCGTTCCACATGTGGACGCCAGATGTCTATGAGGGCGCGCCGACACCGGTGACAGCCTTTTTGGCGGCGGCACCGAAGATGGCGGCGATGGCGCTTATGGCGCGCGTCACCATGGGTGCGTTCAAGCCGATCGCCGCAGACTGGCAGCAGATCATCGTCTTCATCTCGATCGCCTCGATGGCGCTTGGTGCTTTCGCCGCCATCGGCCAGACCAACATCAAGCGGCTGATGGCCTATTCCTCGATCGGCCATATGGGCTACGCGCTGGTCGGCCTTGCCGCCAACAGCCAGGCCGGCGTGCGCGGCGTTGCCATCTACATGTTGATCTATCTGGTGATGACGCTCGGCACCTTCGCCTTCATCCTCGCCATGCGGCGCAAGGAAGGCAATGTCGAGCAGATCAGCGACCTGGCCGGCCTGTCGTCGACCAATCCTATCATGGCGACGATCCTGACCATCCTGATGTTCTCCCTGGCCGGCATTCCGCCGCTCGCCGGCTTCTGGGGGAAATGGTACGTCTTCCTCGCCGCCATCAACGCCAATCTCTATGCGCTGGCGATCATCGGCGTGCTGGCCTCGGTGGTGGGCGCCTATTATTACCTGCGCATCATCAAGATCATGTGGTTCGACGAACCGGTCGGCGGTTTCGTGCCGATGGCGACGGAGTTGCGTGTCGTGCTCGGCGTCTCCGGCGCCTTCGTGCTGTTCTATGTGCTGATCGGCGGGCCGATAGGCACCTACGCCGAAGCCGCCGCCAAGACGTTTTTCTAGTCGGCATGGCATTTCGGCTGGCTCCAACCTCGGCGTCGGAAGGGTTCCGGCTCGAGGCGCATGAGAGCGTCGGCTCCACCAATGCGCTGGCACTGGACCACGCAAGGGCAGGCGACCCCGGCAGATTGTGGGTCGTTTCCAAGAAGCAGGAAAGCGGGCGTGGCCGGCGCGGCCGCGTCTGGGCGACCCCCGAAGGCAACCTCGCGGCGACGCTGCTCGTCATCACCAAGGCGGAGCTTCGCCTTGCCGCGACGCTGGGCTTCGTCGCCGGACTGGCGCTGGCCGATGCGCTCGACGCCGTGGTGCCGAAGGGCCGGATCGCCATCGGCCTCGACGGTGGCAGCGAAGGAAAGAACCGTTTCGAACTCAAATGGCCGAACGACGTGCTTGCCTCCGGCGCCAAGCTGGCCGGCATCCTGCTGGAATCGGCAATTCTGGAAGGCGGCCGTTTCGCGGTGGCGGTCGGCATAGGCGTCAATGTGGTGGCATACCCCGAGGATTTGCCCTATCCCGCAACATCACTCAGCGCGCTGGGCGCGGCATGTGATGCGGAAACACTGTTCCTGGCGCTGTCAGATGCATGGAGCGAGAATGCCCGATTGTGGGACGAGGGGCGCGGACTTGCCGCCGTCAGGCGACGCTGGCTTGATCGTGCTGCGGGGCTCGGCGGCGAAGTTGCTGTCAGAATTGACGGTAATGTGGTGCGTGGGGTGTTTGAGACCATTGACGAGGACTGCCGTTTCGTGATCCGCGACGATGAAGGTTCGGTTCGGACGATCGCCGCCGGCGATGTGCATTTCGGCGCGGTCGCTTCGGCCAGGGCATAGGGCCGTTCATGAACGGTTCTAACTGTTTGTTTTTGCGCAACTCCGGTGGGAAAACCGTTACACACTTTTCCCGGAATTGCTTTTTAGGCTTGGCCTGAGGGCCAGGAAGGGAAAAATCATGGCGAAAGCGGAAAACGCCGAACTCGTCTTCGTGCCGCTCGGCGGCGTCGGCGAGATCGGCATGAACTTCGCTCTTTACGGCTACGGGCCGCCCAATGCGCGCGAATGGATCGTCATCGATGTCGGGGTGACCTTCCCCGATGCCAGCCTGCCGGGCGTCGACCTTGTGCTGCCCGACACGCGCTTCATCGAGGAGAACCTCGCCAATCTGCGCGGCATCATCATCACGCATGCGCATGAAGACCATTATGGCGCGCTGCTCGACACATGGCCGAAGCTGAAGGCGCCGGTCTGGATGACGCCGTTCAGCGCCGGCCTGCTGGAGGCCAAGCGGCAAGGCGAGCAGGGCGCGCCGAAAATACCGGTGACGATCTACCGGGCGGGCGAGAAATTCACCGTCGGCCCGTTCGCGATCGAAGCCATTCCGGTCGCGCACTCGATTCCCGAGCCGATGTCGCTGGCGATCACCTCGCCGGCAGGCACCGTCATCCATACCGGTGACTGGAAGATCGATCCGGAGCCGACGATCGGGCCGAAGACCGACGAGGCGCGTTTCCGGGCCTATGGCGACAAGGGCGTTCTGGCGCTGATCTGCGATTCGACCAATGCGCTGCGCGAAGGCGAGTCGCCTTCGGAAGTGGCTGTGGGCGAGGGCCTCAAGGGCGTCATCCAGGCTGCCAAGGGCCGTGTCGCCGTCACCACATTCTCCTCCAATGTCGGACGCATCGTCTCGATCGCCAAAGCGGCGCGCGATGCCGGACGCCAGTGCCTGGTGCTTGGCCGTTCGCTGAAACGGGTCATCGATGTGGCCGGCGAACTCGGCTACATGGACGGTCTGCCGGAGTTCATCGCCGAGGAGGATTTTGGTTTCATCCCGCGCGAGAACCTGGTCATCATCTGCACCGGCAGCCAGGGCGAGCCGCTGGCCGCACTGGCCAAGCTGTCGCGCGAAGAGATGAAGTCGGTGTCACTGACGGCGGGCGACACGGTGGTGTTTTCCTCGCGTACCATTCCCGGCAACGAGAAGGCGATTCTCGAGATCAAGAACCGCCTCATCGACCTCGGCGTCAAGATCATAGAGGACGGCGATGCACTGGTGCATGTCTCCGGCCATCCGCGGCGCAGCGAATTGCGCAAGATGTATGAATGGGTGCGCCCGCAGATCGGCGTTCCCGTGCATGGCGAGGCGGCACATCTGGTGGCGCAGGGCTCGCTGATGTCGACATCGGGCATCGGCCAGGTGGCGCAGGTGCGCGACGGCGACATGCTCAGGCTTGCTCCCGGCCCAGCCACCATCATGGATCAGGTGCCGTTCGGCCGTATCTACAAGGATGGCAGACTGATCGGCACCGATCAGGCGATGGGCATTCGCGACCGGCGCAAGCTGTCCTTTGCCGGCCATGTGGCGGTCAATGTCGTCCTGGACGACAAATATGAGCTTGCCGGCGACCCCGACCTAGTCGCCATCGGCGTCGCCGAGGCCGATGGCCGTGGCGAGTCGCTGGAAGATCTGATGATCGATGCGGCAATCGGCGCGGTGGACTCGATCCCCCGTCAGCGCCGAAAAGACCTCGACCTGGTGCAGGAAGCAGTGCGGCGCGCCGTGCGCGGCGCCGCCAACGAAGCCTGGGGTAAGAAGCCGCTGGTGACTGTATTCGTCACAAGATGACGAAAGGGAGTAGGGGAGTACGGGAGTAGGGGAGTAGGAAGAGCAAACAGCTGACATATCTGTCTTTTCCCTTACTCCCATACTCCCTACTTGGGAGTGCCAATGCTCGGACGTCTCAACCATGTCGCGCTTGCCGTGCCGGATCTGGCGGCCGCCGTCGCCGCCTATCGCAACACGCTGGGTGCCGAAGTGACGGCGCCGCAGGCGCTGCCGGAGCATGGCGTCACGGTGGTGTTCGTCAATGTCGGCAACACCAAGGTGGAACTTCTGGAGCCTTTGGGCGAGGGGTCGCCGATCGCCGCCTTCCTGGAGAAGAACCCCTCTGGCGGCATGCATCACCTTTGCTATGAGGTCGACGACATCCTGGCCGCGCGCGATCAGCTCAAGGCCGCCGGTGCCCGCGTGCTGGGCGACGGCAATCCGAAGATCGGCGCGCACGGCAAGCCGGTGCTGTTCCTGCATCCGAAGGATTTTTTCGGAACGCTGATCGAACTGGAGCAATCATGAGCTGGGTTTCGTTCACCGCCCTGTTTTTCGCGACCTGGTGGGTGGTGCTGTTCGCCGTGCTGCCGTTCAGCGTGAGGACGCAGGACGACGATCGTGACGTGACGCTGGGCACGGTTCCGAGCGCGCCGCGCGGTCCCCACATGCTGCGCGCGGTGATCCGCACCACCATCGCCACCGCGATCCTGATGGGCATTTTCTATGGCCTGACGCACGGGCTTGGATACAGCCTCAACGACATCCCCCACATCGTGCCGGAATTCAGCCAAACCTTAGCCAAATAGCCGGCCCCGGCCCAAGAAGATTTGTCTGGCAAAGGCGTTTTCATCCTTCGGAACAGCTTGGTTCCAGATAGGAATGCCGTGCCGTTTTGCGGCCGGACGAGCGCTGACGCTAGGTAAGGTGGTTTGGCAACGCGTTGCGCTAAGCAGATGATTGCACAAAAAAAATGCAAGGCACGAGGCCTTGCAATTTAAACGCGTCCGATCTGTTTCCGGTTTCCGGCGGCAGCGAGTAACCGCGCCTAGATCGCATCCTCCCAAGACTTTGACCGCGTAGGAGAGCAGATTTTTTTCTACCCTCTCGGTTATCGAGGTACATTAGCCTAAGGCGAATGAAAATGTCACGAAGAATTTTGCCTTGAAACGGGCATTCTCGTGCTGCACTGCACAATAGTGTGGCAGGCGTTGCTTGGCGAACGATCATCAAGACGCGCGCGGTGACCGGGAGGCCTTGCAGCGCCGTGGGTCTTCTGGGCGGGCGAAGGACGGTGCGACGCTTCTGATCCCGGCTATCCCATGCTTTTTGAAAATCGATTGCCGCTTTTCGGGCCGAAGCGTCCGGGTTCCCATTCCGCCTTGAAATGGCTATGAAGCCGGGTCAAGCAAGCCAAAGTCGCGCCGATTCTGACGCGGCCCTCCTCACTCACGGACCTGTCCATGCGTTTGTCGCGCTATTTCCTGCCGATCCTCAAAGAAAACCCGCGCGAGGCCGAGATCGTCTCGCACCGGCTGATGCTGCGTGCCGGCATGATCCGCCAGCAGGGGCAGGGCAGTTTCTCGTGGCTGCCGCTCGGCAAGCGGGTGCTGGACAAGGTCTGCCGCATCATTCGCGAGGAGCAGAACCGCGCCGGGGCGCTGGAAATCCTGATGCCGACCATCCAGTCGGCCGATCTGTGGCGCGAAAGCGGCCGCTATGACGACTATGGCAAGGAGATGCTGCGCATCAAGGACCGGCAGGACCGCGACATGCTCTACGGCCCGACCAATGAGGAAGTGGTCACCGAGATCGTCCGCGCCTATGTGAAGTCCTACAAGGACCTGCCGCTCAATCTCTACCACATCCAGTGGAAGTTCCGCGACGAAGTGCGGCCGCGTTTCGGCGTCATGCGTTCGCGCGAGTTCCTGATGAAGGACGCCTATTCCTTCGACCTCGACTTCGAGGGCGCCAGGGCGGCCTACAACAGGATGTTCGTGTCCTATCTCCGGACTTTTACGCGCATGGGGCTGCAGGCGATACCGATGCGGGCCGACACCGGGCCGATCGGCGGCGATCTCAGCCATGAATTCATCATCCTGGCCGACACCGGCGAGAGCCAGGTCTATTGCCACCGCGACTATCTTTCGCTCGATGTGCCCGGAGAGAAGACCGACTTCGCCAATGCCGCCGAGATCGGCGATATCGTCAAGACCTGGACGACACCCTACGCAGCCACCGACGAGATGCACGACGAGGCGGCGTGGGAGAAGATCGGCGAGAGTGACAAGGTTTCGGCGCGCGGCATCGAGGTCGGCCACATCTTCCATTTCGGCGACAAATATTCGAAGCCGATGGGCGCCAAGGTGACCGGGCCCGACGGCAAGGATCATTTCGTCTCCGGCGGCTCCTACGGCATCGGTCCGTCGCGGCTGGTCGCTGCGATCATCGAAGCCAGCCATGACGACAACGGCATCATTTGGCCGGAGGCGGTGGCGCCGTTCGACATCGGGCTGATCAACATGAAGGCGGGCGACGCCGAGTGCGACCGCGTCTGCCACGAACTGCATGCCGCTTTCGTCGCCGCCGGCAAGGACGTGCTTTACGACGACACCGATCAGAGGCCGGGCGGCAAGTTCGCCACCGCCGATCTGATCGGCCTGCCCTGGCAAGTGATCGTCGGGCCGCGTGGTGTCGCAGCCGGCGAGATCGAGATCAAGAATCGCAAGACCGGCGAGCGCGAGACGCTGCCGATCGCAGACGTGAAGAAGCGCTTCGGTGTCGCCGCATGAACGAGGCGGTGGCGGCAAGACCGGTCGGCGCCGGACCCTTTTCCATCTTCGAGCGCATGGTCGCCTGGCGCTACCTGCGTTCGCGGCGCAAGGAGACGGTGATCTCGGTGATCGCCTCGATCTCGTTCCTCGGCATCATGCTGGGCGTCGCCACGCTGATCGTGGTCATGGCGGTGATGAACGGTTTCAGGGCGGAGCTATTGACGCGCATCCTCGGCGTCAACGGCCACCTGATCGTGCAGCCGCTCGATTCGCCACTGGAGGACTATGCGCAGGTCGCCAGCCGCATCAACGGTGTGTCAGGCGTCAAATACGCCATCCCGCTGATCGACGGCCAGGTGCTCGCGCAAGGCAATGTCGGCGGTGGAACCGGAGCGCTGGTGCGCGGCATCCGCGGCGAGGATCTGAGCAAGATCGCCATCGTTGCCAGCAACATCAAGCAGGGCTCGATCGCCGATTTCGACTCTGGCGACGACGTTGCCATCGGCAAGCGCATGGCCGAGAATCTCGGCCTGACGCTTGGCGATACCATCACCTTGATTTCGCCCGACGGCGACGTGACGCCGATCGGCACTACGCCGCGCATGAAGGGTTACAAGATCGCGGCGATTTTCGAAGTCGGCATGTCCGAATATGACACCTCCATCGTCTACATGCCGTTCTCCGAAGCGCAGCTCTATTTCAACATGGACGGGCGGGCGCAGACGATCGAGATCTATGTCGACAATCCAGACGATGTCGATGCGCTGAAACCGAAGGTGGAGGCGGCGGCGCAGCGGCCGATCGACATGGTCGACTGGCGCCAGCGCAACGAGACCTTCTTCTCCGCCCTGCAGGTCGAGCGCAACGTCATGTTCATGATCCTGACGCTGATCGTGCTGGTGGCGGCGCTGAACATCATCTCCGGCCTGATCATGCTGGTGAAGGACAAGGGCCACGACATCGCCATCCTGCGCACCATGGGCGCGTCGCGGGGCGCCATCCTGCGCATCTTCCTGATGACGGGGGCGGCGATCGGCGTAACCGGTACGCTCGCCGGTGTGCTGCTCGGCGTGCTGATCTGCACCAACATCGAATCCATCCGCCAGTTCTTCTCATGGATGACCGGCAAGGTGCTGTTCAATCCTGAACTATATTTCCTCAGCCAGTTGCCGGCGAAGATGGATCCGCGCGAGACGACCTATGTCGTCCTGATGGCGCTCGGCCTGTCCTTCCTGGCGACGGTGTTCCCGGCATGGCGCGCCGCGCGTCTCGATCCGGTCGAAGCCTTGAGGTACGAATAGTGGCCGAGGTCATTATCGAGCTGAAGAGCGTCGAGCGGCACTACGTCCAGGGGCCGCGCAAGCTCACCATCCTGAACGGTGCCGATTTCTCGCTGAAGCGCGGCGAGATGGTGGCGCTGGTGGCGCCGTCGGGCACCGGCAAGTCGACCCTGCTGCACACTGCCGGCCTGCTGGAGCGTCCCGACGCCGGCGACGTCATCCTGGCCGGCCGTGCCTGCGGGCGGCTCTCCGACGACGAGCGCACGGCGATCCGCCGCAACGATGTCGGCTTCGTCTACCAGTTCCATCACCTGCTGCCGGAATTCTCGGCGCTGGAAAACATCATGATGCCGCAACTCATCAAGGGGCTCAGCCGCAAGGACGCGGCCGAGCGCGCGGCGCAGCTGCTCGATTACATGCAGATCGGCAAGCGCGCGTCGCACCGGCCGTCCGAACTCTCCGGCGGCGAACAGCAGCGCGTCGCCATCGCGCGTGCGGTCGCCAATGCGCCGCTGGTGCTGCTGGCCGACGAGCCGACCGGCAATCTCGACCCGGTCACCGCGTCTTATGTGTTCGAGGCGCTGGCGGCGCTGGTCAAGCAATCGGGCCTCGCGGCGCTGATCGCCACACACAATCACGAGCTAGCATCGCGCATGGACCGGCGCGTCACGCTGGCCGACGGCAAAGTGGTGCCGCTTTAGTCTCTGATGTCGTCATCCTAGGGCGAAGCTCCGCGGAGCGGAGCGTAGACCCTAGGATCCATGCCGTTACTTTCGAGACAAATGCAGGGGTCGAGGATATGCGACCTCTATCAGAGCGATAATTCTGCACCGTAGCATCGCCCCTGGGTCACGGCATGGATCCTAGGGTCTGCGCGCGTCGCTCCGCTCCTTGCTCCGCCCTAGGATGACGATGCGATGGATGTATTGGCTAATCGCAAAGGCTTCGGTCAGCCCACGTAGCACCGTCGATCGCCCCTCAACCCTTTCTTAACCCTGCCGATTTGATCGCCCGGAAATTCCGGGCGCGGGCGGATCGTGCCCGTTGACTTTGAAACAAAATTAGAACAAAATGCGAACATATCAACAACAGGAGAGAGTTATGACCGATCTGGTTCAGGATGTCATCTCACTGGTTTGCATGAGCACCTTCCTTGTTTCCATGGCGATCTGGATCGGAGCCATGTGATTTGGCGGCGTTCGCCGCCGCTGTTCCTATGCGGTGGAAGGCCGTTCCGCCGTTAAGCTTTTCTTGCCGCCGTAACGTTAGGATACCTCGGCAAGACAGGGAGCAACGTCCAAGTGTCGCCCATAGTCACGGCCATTCTGGTGGCTAGCAATCTCGGGCTGATCTTTCTGTTGATGACCGTGCCGCTTGGTTTGCGCACGGTCCGTCTGACCCGTCTGGTGGCGATGGACCGCCAGCGCCTCTGGCAGGCGCTGTGGCCGCTCGGCAGCGATGCCGGCTGGTCCGGTGAGATTCTTTCCGCCGAGGCGCCGGACGGCGAGGGCGTGGCCCGCATGACGCTGTCGTGGGAAGGTCGCGACGGCAAGCCGATCGAACGCAAGTCGCGGTTTGATGACGTCGTCGAAGGTATCAGCTTCTCGATGCGTGTCATCGAGGACACGGCGCTCGACGCTTCGTTCTGGAAGGACTTTCCGAAACCGTTGAACTCGTTTCCGAAGGCACCAGCACGCGGGTGACGCTCAGCCAGACGGATCGCTATCGCGGCGTCGCCTTCCTTGTGTTCCGCTATTTCGCCCTGCGCCGCGAACTCTCCAAGCTGCAGCGCTGGGCGCGGACCGGGCAGTATCGCAAGGGCGGCTGGTTCGAGCATCCGTTGAGCCAGGTCGGTTTCGCCGGGCTTTCGGCGCTGATCCTGTGGCCATTCTTCGGCCTTCACTTCGGCGGCCTGGCACTGGCCGCGATCCTCACATCGGTGGTCGCCCTGCATGAGCTTGGCCATATGGCGGCGTTCCGGCTTATGGGCCACAACCGGGCACGGATGATCTTCATTCCGCTGCTCGGCGGCATCGCCATTGGCGGGCGGCCCTATGACAGCCGTTTCGAAGTCGCCTTCGTGGCGCTGATGGGCGCCGGCTTCTCCGCATTCCTGGTGCCGGTTGTGATCGCTGCCAGCACCTTTGCCGGCGCGGAAGGCCACCGGCTGGCGGCGGCCCTGCTGGCGACCCTGGCGGGCTTCGCCGCACTGTTCAACATCGCCAATCTGGTGCCGGTGTGGAAATTCGACGGCGGCCAGGTGCTGCGCCAGATCTGTCCGGGACCGGTCGCACTGGCGCTGGCTTCCTTCTTCCTGCTCTCGGCTTTCCTGGCTGTCGGTTGGCAGGCCGGCTTTTCCTCCAATTTCCTGCTCGCGACGGGAGCGGTGTTTTCGATCCTCAGCCTGCTGACGATGAGCAGCGGGGTCAAGCCGCGTTACGAGCTGAAGCCGATCCGCACCATCGACCGGCTCGCCATGGCGGCGGCGTTGCTGGCAGTGTTCGCCATCCATGGCTATGGCGTATTGTGGGCCTCCGCCCAACTGATTTGAGCCGTACCGGGTCCGGAAGAATCAGCCGGCCTTGCGCTCGGCTTCGACAGGCAAGAGCGTGGCGGGACCGAACACATCCTCGAAGGCGGATTTCAGCGCCAGGTCAAGGTCGGCCATGGTCAGGGGAAGGCCGAGATCGACGAGGCTGGTGACGCCGTGGTCCTGCACGCCGCAAGGCACGATGCCGCTGAAATGGTCGAGGTCGGGCTCGACATTGATGGCGATGCCATGAAAACTCACCCAGCGCCGCAGCCGGATGCCTATGGCCGCGATCTTGTCCTCCGCCGGCGAGCCGTCCGGCAGGGCAGGGCGATCCGGCCGCACCACCCAGACGCCGACCCGGTCCTCGCGGCGCTCGCCATGCACGTTGAAGGCGGCGAGCGTGCCGATGATCCACTGTTCGAGCGCCGCGACGAAGGCGCGGACGTCCTCACGCCGCCGCTTCAGATCAAGCATGACATAGGCGACCCGCTGGCCCGGCCCATGATAGGTGTATTCGCCGCCGCGGCCGGCCGCAAACACCGGGAAGCGGCTGGCGTCGATCAGATCCTCGCCGCGAGCGCTGGTGCCGGCCGTGTAGAGCGGCGGGTGTTCGACCAGCCAGACCATTTCGCCGGCAGCGCCGCTGCGGATCGCCTCGGCGCGCGCCTCCATGAAGGCAAGTGCTTCGGGATAGGCGGTAAGGCCGGGCTCGATCAGCCATTCGACCGGTGCTGAACCGGGGAGCGGCAGGAACGACGTGGCGATCTGGCTGCGTTCGGGCATGGCGTATCGTCTTTTCGCTTATGCATGTCGCGTCCCAAAACCGCCTCGCACCTTTGGGTGACATCAACTTGCCTTCCATATGGCGATATCAGGCGCAAACGTCCAGTTCCGGCGCTGCGTTCGGACCCTGTGGAGCATTATGCCAATCGCCTGACATTATTGCTTGCCGTGCACTTGTTTCGCCGGAAACGATTTGCTACACGCCGCGAGCCGGTCGGTTCCGGCTCTACCACGTGCGGTCGTGGCGGAATTGGTAGACGCGCAGCGTTGAGGTCGCTGTGGGGCAACCCGTGGAAGTTCGAGTCTTCTCGACCGCACCATTTTCCTTCCCAGATCCCGATTGTGCAAGCTCCGCCCGCTGCGGGCCGGGCGCATTTCGTTGATATTCCCGCGCTTTACGCCACTTTCTTTTTGAGCGTCGGATTCTCCCGAAACCGGTTTCCCCTTTGGGTCCGATGCTCTAGACCTGATTTGCACCTTTTCCGGGATTCTTGTGGCGGGAGGCGCTGGTGGAAGGCGAGCACGAACGGACGATTGGCGCCAGGGCCGCCGAGGAGCACCACGCCGACATCTATGGCGAGGACGGCGCTGTGCTTTCGTCCTTCCTGGCGCGGATTGGCGCGGCGATCGCCGACCGCGACACGCTGACCCTCAAGCATGAAGTCGACGACCTGCACCAGTCGGAACTCGGCGACCTGCTCGAGGCGCTGCATCCCGAACAGCGCCACGCGCTGGTCGAGCTCCTGGGCGCCGATTTCGACTTCTCCTCGCTGACCGAGGTCGACGAGGCGATCCGTATGGAGATCGTCGACAGTCTGCCCAATGCGCAGATCGCGCAGGCGGTACAGGAGCTCGATTCCGACGACGCCGTCTACATTCTCGAAGACCTCGAGAAGGAGGATCAGGACGAGATCCTGTCGCAGCTGCCGTTCACCGAGCGGATCAGACTGCGCCGCTCGCTCGACTATCCCGAAGAGACGGCCGGCCGCCGCATGCAGACCGAGTTCGTCGCGGTGCCGCCGTTCTGGACGATCGGCCAGACCATCGACTACATGCGCGACGACCAGAATCTGCCCGAGCGCTTCAGCCAGATCTTCGTCATCGATCCGAGCTTCAAGCTGCTCGGCGCCATCGACCTCGACCAGATCCTGCGCACCAAGCGTTCGGTCAAGGTCGAGGAAGTGATGCACGAGACGCGGCACGCCATTCCGGCCACCATGGACCAGGAAGAGGCTGCACGGGAATTCGAGCAGTACGATCTTTTGTCGGCCGCAGTCGTCGACGAGAACGAACGGCTGGTTGGCGTTCTGACCATCGACGATGTTGTCGACGTCATACAGCAGGAGGCCGAAGAAGACTTGATGCGCATGGGCGGCGTCGGCGACGAGGAGCTTTCCGACAGCATCTTTTCGACCTCGCGCTCACGCGTTCCGTGGTTGCTGATCAACCTTCTGACCGCGTTCCTGGCGGCGTCGGTGATCAGTCTGTTCGACCGCACGATCGAACATATCGTCGCACTGGCGGTGCTGATGCCGATCGTCGCCGGCATGGGCGGCAATGCCGGCTCGCAAACCATGACCGTCACCGTGCGGGCGTTGGCGACCAGGGATCTCGACATCTACAATGCCGGCCGCATCATTCGCCGCGAGATGGGTGTCGGCTTCATCAACGGCATCGTCTTCGCCATCCTGATCGGCATCGTTGCGGCAGCCTGGTTCCGTGACCCCAATCTGGGCGGCATCATCGCGGCGGCGATGATCATCAACATGTTCGTGGCCGCCCTGGCCGGCATCCTGATCCCGCTGCTGCTCGATCGTTTCAAGGTCGATCCGGCGGTCGCTTCGGCAGTTTTTGTCACCACGGTTACCGACGTCGTCGGCTTCTTTGCATTTCTCGGCATTGCCACGTGGTGGTTCGGTGTGCCCTGAAGGCACGCCTTTTGGCTTAATTGACTTTTACGTAAATGCCGTGCGAGGCTTGCGCGGGGCGCCATGTCGATTCCGGCATGGCACGGGTTCTGGTTCGGGACATAAGGGTGACGCCGGCATGGGATCGCCCCTTGGTTTCGGCGTGCGGGAGTGGCAATGCGAGAATATTATTCGATCACCGAGTTGACCCGCGAGTTCGACGTGTCGACGCGGACGCTTCGCTTTTACGAGGACGAAGGGCTGGTGCAGCCGGTGCGGCGTGGCCGCACGCGTCTGTTTCGCCCCTCCGACCGGCACCTCATCCGTCAGATCATGCGCGGCAAGAGGCTTGGCTTCTCGATCAACGAAATCCGCGAAATCATCCAGATGTACAAGGAGCCGCCCGGCGAAGTCGGCCAGCTCAACCTGATGATCAAGCGCATCGAGGAAAAGCGCGAGGATCTCCGGCAGAAGCGCCGCGACCTTGAGGAGACGCTGGCTGAACTCGACCAGGCCGAGGAATCTTGTGTGGAGCGGCTGGTTGAGCTTGGCGTGAATACCTGAGCGGACTGGATTCTATCGGGCGTTAGCGTTCGGAATTAGCGGAAACGTCCATTCCTTCGTCATCCTAGGGCGGAGCAAGGAGCGTAGCGACGCGGCGCAGACCCTAGGATCCATGCCATGACTTCAATGCGCCGC
>NZ_RZTB01000660.1:0-243 GCF_003997735.1 Mesorhizobium sp. M7A.F.Ca.MR.148.00.0.0
GCTCGTCCAGCCCCTCGACGCCGACATGGCCCGAGGTGAAGACGCCGGCCGAGATTATCCCGGCATAGGCATCATCGGCAAAGGGCAGATGACCGCCGAGCGCAAGGCAGTGGAGCGCGGAATAGACGCCCTTGCGGGCCGCCTGATCCAGCATGCCTTGTGAAATATCGAGTGCCTCGACTTGCGGGTAACCAGCAATATCAAGCCATTCGCCGATGAGCCCGGTGCCGGCCCCGGCATCGA
>NZ_RZTB01000661.1:0-243 GCF_003997735.1 Mesorhizobium sp. M7A.F.Ca.MR.148.00.0.0
TTCCGACATTGACCCGCTCATAAAGGTCGACGACGTCCTCGTTGCGCATGCGGATGCAGCCTGACGACACCGCGCCGCCGATCGTCCACGGCTGATTGGTGCCGTGGATGCGGTATTCGGTCGTGCCGAGGTAGAGCGCGCGGGCGCCAAGCGGGTTCTCCGCGCCGCCGGCAAGATGGGTCGGCAAATAGCGGCCCTTGGCGGCTTCGCGCTTGATCATCTGCGCCGGCGGGCGCCAGTCCG
>NZ_RZTB01000662.1:0-243 GCF_003997735.1 Mesorhizobium sp. M7A.F.Ca.MR.148.00.0.0
TAATCCGCATCTGCCGCCCGGGCGGCGTGATCGTGCTGACGGTCAAGAACACGCTTTGGGATGCCGGCTTTGCCACGCGTGTCGGCGAGATCGAGGCGCAAGGCCTCGTCACCCGCGTCGAGGAAACGCGTCCTTACGTCTCGATGCCCGGCGAAGCCGACACGGTACCAAGCCGCGGCCTCGCTTTGCGCGTTATTTGACCTACGCTTTGACCCTGGCGCCTGCCGGATCATACATCGGCTC
>NZ_RZTB01000663.1:0-242 GCF_003997735.1 Mesorhizobium sp. M7A.F.Ca.MR.148.00.0.0
CCACGACCCGAGCGCGTCGATGAGCGGTACAAGCCGGCGGCCAGGCGCTGTGAGGTCATAGTCGACCCTCAGCGGATAGCCCGAGCGGGCCGTTCGCCGCACGATACCGGCGTCCTCCAGCTTGCGCAGTTCCAGCGTCAGGATGCGATGTGACACGGTCGGGTTGTCACGTCTCAGGTCGCTGAAACGCTTGGTCCCGTCCTTCAGATAATAGAGCAGCAGTGTGGGCCAGCGACCGCTGA
>NZ_RZTB01000664.1:0-242 GCF_003997735.1 Mesorhizobium sp. M7A.F.Ca.MR.148.00.0.0
CATCGGGCCCAGGCCTGGCTGCTCGGCCGCGGCGGGCTGCATGATCTTGCCTTCATTCTCAGGCGCGACCGGTACCGACGCCGGTGCGCCGACGCCTTTGAGATAACCGCCGGACATCCAGCCCATGCCAATGGCGGCCGCCGTCACAAGCAGCAGCAGGCCGGCCTGGATGGCAGGGGAGGGACCCTTGCGTGGCTGAACCTGTTCGATATTTGCCACGGCGCCCTGCTCCGATCCTAGAA
>NZ_RZTB01000665.1:0-242 GCF_003997735.1 Mesorhizobium sp. M7A.F.Ca.MR.148.00.0.0
GTTGTGCCGCGGACGTCGCCAACGGATTGTCGAGCGCGCGCATCTTGCCGGCGTGGTCGGCGCTGCTGCGCCGGTGCGATCGGCGCCGGTGGATATCGTTGCGCCTTCCGCTCTGTTGCGGCCGCTGGCCGAATATGAGGCACTGGTGGGAGGCAGCTGGTGATGACGACGGTCGATCACGAGATGCTGGTGGCTCAGCTCGACCGGCTGAAGCTGACCGCGATCCGGGACCAGCTCGATAC
>NZ_RZTB01000666.1:0-242 GCF_003997735.1 Mesorhizobium sp. M7A.F.Ca.MR.148.00.0.0
TTTCCTGACCATGTGACAGCCTGTTTTCCATGATACCGGCAATCGTGTCGTGGAAGGGCTGCCATGACAGGGCAACACGTGCCGCCCGCTCGTTTTCCGACAGGCCGGCATTGCCCGGTATGACCGTTGTCTCACTGACCGGCGGCACCAGGTCGGGCGCGTCGAGCGGCCGATTGCAGTCGATGACAAGGCGCGAAATGCGGGTCTCGACCAGAGTCGCGTCAAGCGCCTGCGCCATGCGG
>NZ_RZTB01000667.1:0-241 GCF_003997735.1 Mesorhizobium sp. M7A.F.Ca.MR.148.00.0.0
CGGTTGCATGTTCCGGTTTCTCGCCCGGCTGGTGGTTGTCGTTGGCAGCTTGTGTGATGGCCATCTTTGTTCTCCTACGAGGCCGAACTTCGATATGACACAAGTGTTCCAAGGCAACTCGCAAGCTGCAGGGCTATTTTCGATGTAGGGGCATGCGCGGATGCTCAGGCGCGTGATCGGAGCATCGTGTTGGAGGGCCGTAGCTGGAACTATGAGAGCGCAGATAGCGTGGTCGCCTGAA
>NZ_RZTB01000668.1:0-241 GCF_003997735.1 Mesorhizobium sp. M7A.F.Ca.MR.148.00.0.0
CTTACCAGACCTTTACGGCCGGCCCCGAATCCGGCGGCGGCATCATGAACAAGCCGGAGCAGATCCCGGTGCCGGTGTGGCAATTCTACTTCAACGTTGCGGCCATCGACGCGGCGGCCAAACGGGTCACCGACAATGGCGGCAAGATCCTGATGGGGCCGATGGAGGTCCCCGGCGGCAGCTGGGTCGTGCAGTGCCAGGACCCGCAAGGCGCACACTTTGCCTTGATGGCGCCGGTCCG
>NZ_RZTB01000669.1:0-241 GCF_003997735.1 Mesorhizobium sp. M7A.F.Ca.MR.148.00.0.0
CTTACCAGACCTTTACAGCCGGCCCCGAATCCGGCGGCGGCATCATGAACAAGCCCGAGCAGATTCCGGTCCCGGTCTGGCAGTTCTATTTCAATGTTGCGGCCATCGACGCGGCGGCCAAACGGGTGACCGACAATGGCGGCAAGATCCTGATGGGGCCGATGGAGGTCCCGGGCGGCAGCTGGATCGTGCAGTGCCAGGACCCGCAAGGCGCACACTTTGCCTTGATGGCGCCGGTCCG
>NZ_RZTB01000066.1:0-15039 GCF_003997735.1 Mesorhizobium sp. M7A.F.Ca.MR.148.00.0.0
ACGGTCTGGCGCGGGTTCATCGCCACGTCGGCCATCTGGTAGATCATCTGCAACTGGCGCAAATCCTCCTTCGGCCGGTCGGCCAGCCTGTTGGCCAGCGGACGTCCGTCGAAGGTGACGGTGCCCTGTTCGGGCGGCAGCAGGCCAGTGATGGCGCGTGCCAGCGTCGACTTGCCGGAGCCGGACTCGCCGACCACGGCCAGCGTCTGACCCGGATAGATGTCGACCGAGACGTTCTTCAGCACCTTGATGTCGCTGCGGCCATAGGCGGCGGTGACGTTCTTCACCGACAGGAATGGCGACGTGCCGGGTTTCTGCTCCTGATGCTCGATCTCATGCACCGAGACCAGCGCATTGGTGTATTCCTGGCGCGGCTCCTTGATGATCTGCCTTGTGCCGCCCCATTCGACCAGCCTTCCATGGCGCAGCACCATGATCTCGTCTGAGACCTGGGCGACGACGGCAAGGTCGTGGGTGATGTAGAGCGCAGCGACATGGGTGTCGCGGATGGCATCCTTGATCGCCGCCAGCACGTCGATCTGCGTCGTCACGTCGAGCGCCGTTGTCGGCTCGTCGAAGACGATCAGGTCCGGCTCGGAGCACAGCGCCATCGCCGTCATCACGCGCTGCAACTGGCCACCCGAAACCTGGTGCGGAAAGCGCTCGCCGATGGTTTCAGGGTTCGGCAGGCTGAGCTTCTTGAACAGCGCAACCGCGCGCTTCTCGGCCTCGGCCCGCGTTGCCGTACCGTGCAGCAGCGTGGCTTCCACCACCTGGTCCATCAGCCGGTGCGCCGGGTTGAAGGCGGCTGCCGCCGATTGCGCGACATAGCAGACCTCGCGGCCGCGTAATTTGCGGAAGCCGTCCCTGCCGCCCTTGAGGATGTCGCGGCCGTTCAGGATCACCTCGCCGCCGGTGATGCGCACGCCGCCGCGGCCATAGCCCATCGACGACAGGCCGATGGTCGACTTGCCGGCGCCGGACTCGCCGATCAGGCCGAGCACCTTGCCTTTTTCAAGCGTCAGCGAGACATCGTGCACCAGCACGATGTTCTTTGGCGGCTCGCCGGGCGGGAAGACGGTGGCTTCGATGCGCAGGTTGCGGATGTCGAGCAGCAGGCCTGATTTCGCTTTGGTGTCGGCCATCACCCGCGTCCTCCCTTGAGGCTGGTCGTCCGGTTGAGCACCCAGTCGGCAACCAGGTTGACGGAAATCGCCAACAGGGCGATCGCCGCCGCCGGGATAAGCGCGGCCGCGATGCCGAAGACGATGCCATCCTTGTTTTCCTTGACCATGCCGCCCCAGTCGGCGTCCGGTGGCTGCACGCCAAGGCCGAGGAACGACAGCGTCGACAGGAACAGCACGGCATAGATGAAGCGTAGGCCGAGTTCCGAAACCAGCGGCGACAATGCGTTGGGAAGGATCTCGCGGAAGATGATCCAGCCGCTGCCCTCACCACGCAGTTTCGCCGCCTCGACATAGTCCATGACGTTGATGTCGACGGCGACCGCGCGCGACAGGCGATAGACGCGGGTCGAATCCAGAATGCCCATCACCAGGATCAGCGTCACCAGATTGGTCGGCAGCACTGACAGCACGACGAGACCCATGATCAGCGTCGGGATCGACATCAAGAGATCGACGAGGCGCGACAGCAGCGTGTCGAACCAGCCGCCGAAGACGGCAGCCGAGAAGCCGAGGATGGCGCCGAGCGAGAATGACAGTGCGGTGGCCAGCACCGCGATGAACAAAGTGATGCGGGCGCCGTAGATCATGCGAGACAGAAGATCGCGGCCGAGATTGTCGGTGCCCAGCAAATGGGCAGCCGACATCGGTTCCCAGACGTCGCCGACGATTTCGCCATTGCCGTGCGGCGCGATCCAGGGGGCGAAGATCGCCGCCAGCACGAACAATGCCGTCAGCACGATCCCGATCAGCGCGGGGAGGGGGATGCGTTTGATATCGAGCATATCCGCCCCCTATTTCGGATGTCTGAGACGCGGATTGGCGACGATCGCCGCTATGTCCGCAATGATATTCAGGCTGATATAAACGGCGGCGAAGATCAGGCCGACCGCCTGCACCACCGGCACGTCGCGTTTGGTGACGTGGTCGACCAGATACTGCCCCATGCCCGGATAGACGAAAATCACCTCGACCACGACGACGCCGACGATCAGGTAGGCGAGGTTGAGCATGACGACGTTGATGATCGGCGCGATGGCATTGGGGAAGGCGTGCTTGCGGATGACGTTGAAGGCCGACAGGCCCTTCAGTTCCGCCGTCTCGACATAGGCCGACTGCATGACATTGAGGATCGCCGCGCGTGTCATGCGCATCATGTGGGCGAGCACGACCAGCGTCAGCGCGGCCGCCGGCAGAGCGATCGCCTGCATGCGCTCGCCAAAAGGCATGCCGTCATAGACGGTCGAGATGCCCGGGAAGATTTGCCATTTCACGGCGAAGAAATAGACCAGCACATAGCCGATGAAGAACTCGGGAAAGGAGGTCGAGGCCAGCGCCAGCCCGGAGATCAGCTTGTCGACCCAGCCATTGCGGTAGCGCACCGCGATCAGGCCGAGAATGATCGCCAGCGGCACGGCGACGATCGCCGCCCAGAAGGCGAGAAACAGCGTGTTCCACAGCCGTCCCTTGATCGACGTGGCGATATCCTGCCCGCTCGACATGGCCGTGCCGAGATCGCCGGTCAGCACACCGCCGAGCCAGCGGAAATACCTGATATAGGCCGGATCGTTGAGGCCGAGCTGCTCGCGCAGATTGGCGAGCGACTCCGGTGTCGCCGATTGTCCGAGAATGGCTTGCGCGACATCGCCGGGCAGGATCTGGGTGCCAGCGAAGATCAGGACCGAAACGGCCAACAAGAGGAGAATGCCCAGCGCAACGCGCTGGGCCACCAGTTTCAAGATGGGTGAGGACATGTCCGCAAGGCCAAGCTCAGGCTTCGAGCCAGCACTTCGCCAGCGCGTAGCCGTTCATCAGCTCCTGATGCGGATCATCGACCCAGCCGCCGACCTTGGCGCCGGTAGCGTCGATGAACTGGTTGAACATCGGCAGGATCAGGCCGCCCTCGTCTCGTACCAGGACAGCCATGTCATGGTACATCTGCTTGCGCTTGGTCTCGTCGAGTTCGGCGCGCGCGGCCAGCACCATTTTGTCGAAGTCCGGGCGCTTGAAACGCGTGTCGTTCCAGTCGGCGGTCGACAGATAAGCGGTGGAGTACATCTGGTCCTGGGTCGAGCGGCCACCCCAGTAGGAAGCGCAGAAGGGCTGCTTGTTCCAGACCTCGTTCCAATAGCCGTCGCCGGGCTCACGCTTGAGCTCGATCTTGATGCCGGCCTTGGCAGCGCTCTGCTGGAAGAGCTGGGAAGCATCGACGGCGCCCGGGAAAGCGACGTCCGAGGTGCGCAGCAGGACGGCGCCATCATGGCCCGACTTCTTGAAGTGGAACTTGGCCTTGTCGGGATCGTACTTGCGCTGCTCGATCTCGGTAAACAGCGGATAGGACGTATTGATCGGGAAGTCGTTGCCGAGCGAGCCGTAGCCGCGCAGGATCTTGTCCAGCATTTCCTCGCGGTCGATGGCCAGCTTCAGTGCCATGCGCAAATCGGCGTTGTCGAACGGCGCCGTGTTGCAATGCATGATGAACACGTAGTGGCCGGGACCCGCGTGGTTGCGGATGGTGACGCCCGGCAGGCGCTTGATCAGATCGACGATCTTTGGCTCGACGCGGTTGATCATATTGACCTGGCCGCCCTGCAGGGCGGCCGTGCGCGCCGTCGCATCGTTGATGACGATGATCTCGATCTGGTCGGCGTGGCCCATCTTGTCGCCCTGCCAGTAATTGGCGAAACGCTCGCCGCCATGGCGCACGCCGGGCTCATTGGTCGTGACCTTGTAAGGACCGGCCGAGATGCCTGCGTCGGCCTTGTCCTTGCCGCCATTCGGTTGGACGATCAGGTGATAGTCGCTGAGCAAATAGGGCAGATCGGCATTGGCTTCCTTCAGGGTCAGCACGACTTCCTTGCCGCTGGCCTTGATGGTCTCGATGCCCTTCATGTAGCCGAGCGCGCCGGATTTCGACTTCTCGTCGGAATGGCGCTCAAGTGTGGCGGCCACATCCTCGGCGGTCACCGTCTTGCCGTTGTGGAATTCGACGCCGTCGCGGATCTTCAGCGTCCACACCTTGGCGTCGTCCGACGAGCCGATCTCCTCGGCGATGCGGTTCTCGAGCTTGCCTTCCGGCGAAAGCTCGACGATCAATTCGCCCCACATCTTGCCGAAGGCGAACGGCACCTGAGTCATGAACAGTGCCGGATCAAGGCTATTGGTGGACTCGCCGCCGACAAGTCCGGCTTTCAGTGTACCGCCCTTGACCGGACCTGCCGCGCGTGCAGCGCTTGAAAGCAGCGAGTTGGCGAAGGGCGCGGAGATACCGAGCGCCGCCGCCCGGCCGAGAAAATCACGACGGCTCAGTTTGCCCGACGCGACACGCCGGCTAAGAAATTCCAGTTCGTTCGACATTTTGAGTTCCTCACTCTGTTGGTTCGACTCTGCGGTCGTTTTTCTTATTTCTTGTGAGGAGAATAATGACCGCAAGGGAAAGCGGTAAGCAAGACCGAATGCGACATGCCGTGGCGTAAATCGTACGTCGCAATTGGACCAATGAACTCGGTGCTCAAAGAAGCGCGCGCGGCACCTTCTCCTCGAAATTGCGCTCGAAGACGAGTGTTTCGTCCTCATAGGCCTCGATTCTGGCGCTGACGATGAAGTTTTGCGCGTCCGACCGCATTTCGGCTGTCGTTTCGGTGCGTACCGACCATCCGTTTCGCGACAGGGTCTGCGTCCAGTGCGTCTTCCCCGAGGCCGACAGCGGATCATCGGGGTGGATCGTCCAGGTCTCGCGGGCGATGCTGCCATTGGCCAGGCCATGAGCGAGATCGCGCACCTCGCCGAAATCATCAACGATGGAAAGCGTCACGATTCCCGTCTTTTCGTCACGATCGATATGGCGCTCGGAATTGCTGGCGCGGATCGTCTCCGTTGCCCAGGGAGTGGCACCTTCCGGCTCGGCGAACGCCGCTTCGTCGTCTGTCGCCAGCGGCCGCAGCGGCAAGCGGAGCGTCGCCGCCGACAAGGTCAGCCGAACCGGCTCCGGCGACGGCCAGATGGCAGGCCAATAGGCGTTCGAAACGGCAACGCGCAGGTGGTGGCCGGCAGGCACGCGGTAGGCGCTTTGATCGAGCACTACGCGCGCAGACACGGTTTCACCCGGCACCAGCGCCTCCGGAAATTCGTGCGAATTGCGGTGCGTCAGATTGAGTACGCCATAGGAGATCAACTCCGAGGCGCCGTCGGGATGCACATCGCAAAGCCGGACCGCGATGTTGGCCTGCGGACGATCAGAGGATAGCTGCAGCTCGACCTCCGGGGCGCCGACGATGTCGATCGGCTCGCTGAGTTCCGGCTGGTCGAAACACGCCGACAGGGCATCGTCGGGGCGCTGATCGCCAGGCAGTTCGGGGCCGAAGGTGAAAGGAAAATACTCGCCGCCGGCCAGGCCGCAGCTTTGCGGCGAGGCCACGATGGCGGGTTTTTCCGTTGCGGGGATCAGATCGACCGTCTGCGTCTTGATGTTGGACGATGGCCATTCTTGCTCCGCCACCCAGCGGCCAGGCCGCTCGGGGTGCCAGCGCGCTGGGCGCACGCTGTCCATGACATAGGCGCGGTAGGCCGGGTCGGACTCGACACCGGTGTCGACACCCTTCAGCCAGCGGTCCCACCAGCGCAGAGCCTCCTGCAGGAAGCCGATGGCGGGTTTTGGTCCTGCGTAGTGCGGGTATTTGTGGATCCATGGCCCGATAATGCCCTTGACCGGGGCTTCGATGTTGCTGGCCAGATGCGAGACCGTGTTGCGGTAGCCGTCATGCCAGCCGCCGATCGACAGCACCGCGGCTTTGACGGCGGAGAAATCCTCGCAGATCGAGCCGCGCTTCCAGTAGGCATCACGGTGCTGGTGTTTCAGCCACAGCGGCGCCAGGAAGGATTGGTTCTCCAGACGGGTCAGCCACAGATCGCGCCATCTGTTGTCGCCGGCCAGCAGCGGGTCCGGTGGCCGCGACGAGTAGGACAGCATGGTCGAGGCCCAGCCGAAGTTCTCGATCAGCAGGCAGCCGCCCTTGTAGTGGATGTCGTCGGCATAGCGGTCGACGGTCGAGCATAGGCTGATCACGGCTTTCAGCGCCGGCGGCTGCTTGGCCGCCACCTGCAGGCAGTTGAAGCCGCCCCAGGAAATGCCCATCATGCCGACATTGCCGTTGCACCAGGGCTGGCTTGCCGCCCAGGCGATGACGTCGCAGGCGTCCTGCAATTCCTGCTCGGAATACTCGTCGTCCATCAGCCCTTCGGAATCGCCATTGCCGCGCATGTCGACGCGGATCGAGGCATAGCCGTGGCCGGCGAAATAGGGATGCGTCAGCTGATCGCGAAAGATGGTGCCGTCGCGCTTGCGGTAAGGCAGATGCTCCAGGATCGCCGGCACCGGATCGTCGCCGGCATCTTCCGGCATCCACACCCGCGCCGAGAGCCGGCAGCCATCCGGCATGACGATCCCCATGTCCGGAAACTCGATGACCTTGCGGGGAAATTCGGTGACGGTTTTCATGGCATGCTCCAGGATCGCCAGATGATGGAGCCGGTGGGATCGCGTCGTGGGCCAGCCAACGAATTCGGCTGGTCAATCCGCGTCAATTCAGCGGAATGTCGTTATCGTCCTTATTCGCCTGATAGACGCCGGACAACTCATCGTAGCGCGCCGAAATCGCGCCGATACGTGTTTCCAGCCGTTGCCGCTCGGCTTCGGGCAAAGCTCGCACCAACCGACGTATGGAAAAGCTCTTCCAGTAGGCATTCTCGGCATTGTAGTCGCCGGGATCGAGGGTGAAGACCTCTTTCAGGATTTTCAGGTCGTGCGGGATGGCAAAGCTGTCGCGCGAATCCTCGTGGCTGAACAGATAGTAGAAATTGTCGAAGCCGGTCCAGGTGATCGCCGACAGGCACAGCGAGCAGGGTTCGTGCGTGGCGATGAAGATGGCGTCTTTCGTATCGACGCGTTCAGCCCTGGGCATTTCGTAGAAGCGCTTCAGGCAGTGCACCTCGCCGTGCCAGAGCGGGTTTTCCATCTCGTTGTTGGTTTCGGCCAGCACCAGCGACCGGTCGTCCTTGCGCAGGATCGCGGCGCCGAACAGCTTGTTGCCATGGGTGACGCCGTCGGCCGTCTTCGGGACGATGTCGTGCTCGACAACGTCGAGCAGGCGGTCGATCAGCGAAATATCCGTCATCAGGGGGTCTCCTGCCGCATGTCGCCAAAATTCCCCCGGGTTTGGGGTAACGATACGCACAAAAAATTAAGGGAGATGGATCTCGTAGGTGTGCGGGAAATGGAACTCTTCGAGATTGGAGCCGTCGCCGCCACGGTCGACGATCAGGAAATCCTGAGGCTCGCCGAGCGGCGTCAGCACGCCATGCCAGAGATTGCGCCGGTAATTGATGCCTTGGCCGGGTGCGGTGATGAAGGCATGCGGCTCATCAGGCCCTTGCTCGCCGTCATCGCAGACGACGACCAGGAATGGACGCGGCGACAGCGGGATGAAGGCCTGGCTGCCGAAGGGGTGGCGCTCGACCATGCTCAGCTTCAGCGGCAGTTCGTAAGGCGTGCCGCGCACCATCGAGATTAGCACGCGGGCATTCGGTCCGATCGCCTCGGCGGTCGCCAGATCGTGATAGCGTTCCGCGCGGCCGCCATTGATCGGGTAGTGGTTGTCGCCGCCCATATCGATGACGTCGCCGAACGGAGCAAAGCTCTCGCGGGTCAGTGGCCGCGCGATGATCCGCGTCACGGCGTCCGCCCAGCGACACCGACGCCGCCGAGCTTGGCGTGCCGGTTCACGTCCTTGTAGAGCAGATAACGGAATTTGCCCGGGCCGCCGGCATAGCAGGCCTGCGGACAGAAGGCGCGCAGCCACATATAGTCGCCGGCCTCGACCTCGACCCAGTCCTGGTTGAGGCGATAGACCGCCTTGCCTTCCAGCACATAGAGCCCGTGCTCCATGACATGGGTCTCGGCGAAGGGAATGACCGCACCCGGTTCAAGCGTGACGATGGTCATGTGCATGTCGTGGCGCAAATCGGCTGGATCGACGAAACGCGTCGTCGCCCAGCGGCCCTCGGTGCCGGGCATCGGCGTCGGCGCGATCTCCTGTTCGTTGGCGAAGAAGGCCTCCGGCACATCGAGACCGTCGACCGCCTCGTAAGCCTTGCGAATCCAGTGGAAGCGAACATCGGCTTTGCCTTCGTTGCGAACCTTCCAGCCGCTGGCCGGCGGCAGGAAGGCAAAGCCGCCGGGCCTTAAACTATGCTTTTTGCCCTCAAGCAGAACCGTCAGCTCGCCTTCGACCACGAACAGCGCGCCTTCGGCACCGGCATCGGGTTCCGGCCGGTCGCTGCCGCCGCCTGGCGCAACCTCGACTATGTATTGCGAGAACGTCTCGGCAAAACCCGACAGCGGTCGCGACAATATCCAGACGCGGGTCTCGTCCCAGAACGGCAAGGCACTGGTGACGATATCCTGCATCACACCCCTAGGAATGACGGCATAGGCCTCGGCGAAGACGGCGCGACCGGTCAGAAGCTCGCTCTGGCCGGGGAGGCCGCCATGTGGTGCGTAATAGGTTCGCTCGGGCATTCTGATCGTATCCATGGGTTCAAACCTATTGCGGAAGCATGTCCTTGAGGCGGAGCAGCGCGATGCGCTCGACCTGTTTGCAGGCGGTCTCGAACTCGACGCCGCGGCTGTTGCCGATGCGCGCCTCGAACTCCGCCAGGATTTCCTCCTTCGTCTTGCCCTTCACCGCGATGATGAAGGGGAAGCCGAAGGTGGTGACGTAGGCGGCGTTGAGCTTGGAAAACAGTTCGCGCTCCTTGTCGGTCAGAGCGTCGAGGCCGGCCGAGGCCTGTTCCCTGGTCGATTCCGCCGTCAGCCGTTTGGCCTTGGCCAGCTTGCCGGCAAGGTCGGGATGGGCGTTGAGCACCGAAAGCCGCTCGGTTTCGCTGGCGGAGCGGAAGATGCGGCAAAGCGCATTGTGCAGACCGCCTGAGGTGTCATGCGCCGGGCCCAGTTCCAGTTCATAGGCGCGTTCGGCGATCCAGGGCGAATGCTCGAACACGCCGCCGAACGTGTGGACGAAGGTCTCGAATTCCATCTTCGATGGGCGGAGCGCCGGCGGTTGATAAGGATTGACCTCTTGCCAGTGCCTGGCGATGTCGATGCGCCTCGCCAGCCAGACCTTGTCGTGCGACTTCACATAATCGACGAAGCGCTTCAGCGCCGCCACCCGGCCCGGCCGCCCGACGAGGCGGCAATGCAGGCCAATGTTCATCATGCGTGGCCGGCCGGCCTTGCCCTCGGCATAGAGCGTGTCGAAGCTGTCCTTCAAATAGGCAAAGAACTGGTCGCCCGAATTGAAACCTTGCGGCGTGGCGAAGCGCATGTCGTTGGCGTCGAGCGTATAGGGAATGATGAGCTGCGCGCCGCCCTCATGCTCGAACCAGTAGGGCAGCTCGTCGTCATAGGTGTCCGACACATAGTCGAAACCACCTTCTTCCGCCACAATCCGCACTGTGTTGATCGATGTGCGACCCGTATACCAGCCGGTCGGGCGCACGCCGGTCACTTCGTAGTGCAGCTTGATCGCCGCCTTGAGGTCGCGGCGCTCATCTTCGGCGCTGTGGTCGCGGTAGTCGATCCATCTCAGCCCGTGCGAGGCGATCTCCCAGCCGGCTTCCTGCATGGCCGCCACCTGATCCGGCGAACGGGCGAGTGCGGTGGCGACGCCGTAGCAGGTGATCGGCACTTGCGACTCGGTGAACAGCCGCAGCAGCCGCCAGAAGCCGGCGCGGGCACCGTATTCGTAGATGGATTCCATGTTCCAGTGACGCTGGCCCACCCAGGGTGCCGCGCCGACGATTTCCGACAGGAAGGCTTCAGACGCCTTGTCGCCATGCAGCACGCAGTTCTCGCCGCCTTCCTCGTAGTTGACGACGAACTGCACGGCGACATGTGCCCCGCCAGGCCATTTCGGGTCCGGCGGATTGGCTCCATAGCCGCGCATGTCTCTGCTGTAACGCATCGTCCCTCCCGCCGGGCACGGCCCGAAGTATGATCAGGATATCGAAAGGGCGCTTCTCGCATTCCCCCGAAAATTTTTGAAAGTGTTTTTGTCGCACTCCGCTCGACCGGGACTTATGCATCGCCTTTAATTGGCGCACAATTCACTGTTGATACTTGATCGTACCGGGCCAATTCGCTCGTACCGGAAATGGAGGCGGCCAATGGCAGAAACGTCGAATGCCGATGGCGGGCGTCTGACGACCCATGTCCTCGACACGGCGACCGGCAAACCGGCGGCGGGACTGTCGATCGCGCTTTATCACCTCGACGGCAAGGCACGGACACATTTGAAGACCGTTGTCACCAATGCCGACGGCCGTTGCGACAAGCCGCTGCTCGCCGGCGCGGAGTTCCGCACCGGCGAATACGAACTGGTCTTCGCCGCCGGCGACTATTTGCGCCAGCAGGGGTTGAGCCTGCCGAAACCGGCCTTTCTCGATGTGATACCGATCCGCTTCGGCATGGCCGAGCCCGTGCACTATCATGTGCCACTGCTGGTCTCGCCTTACGGCTACTCGACATACAGGGGGAGCTGAGGCATGGCCAAAATCAGTATCCGCAAAGAAATCCGCTTCATCCTCAACGGCAGGGACGTCGCGCTTTCGTCGGTGGCGTCAGACGCGACCCTGCTCGACTGGCTGCGGCTAGAGCGGTCGCTGCGCGGCACCAAGGAAGGCTGCGCCGAGGGTGATTGCGGCGCCTGCACCGTGTTGGTCGGCAAGCTCTCGGCCGGCGGGCTGGTCTATGAAAGCGTCAATGCCTGCATCCGTTTCCTCGGCTCGTTGGACGCCACCCATGTCGTGACCGTCGAGCATCTGCGCGGCGTATCAGGCCAACTGCATCCGGTGCAGCAGGCGATGGTCGATTTCCACGGCTCGCAATGCGGCTTCTGCACGCCGGGCTTCGTCATGTCGCTCTATGGCCTGTGGATGAAGTCATCGAATCCGTCGAACGCGGATATCGAAAAGGCCTTGCAAGGCAATCTCTGCCGCTGCACCGGCTACGAGGCGATTATCCGCGCGGCGCATGCCATTTCCAGCTACGGTAAGGCGGCGGAGGATCCGCTGGCCGCGGAGCGCAAGGCGATCACCGAGAGGCTCGAGGCCCTGCATGACGGCGCCCGGGTCGAGATCGGTTCGGCCAAGGCGTGGCTGGTCGTGCCGGCCGATGTCGACGATTTCGCCGCCGTGCTGGACAAGGAACCCGGCGCCACCATCGTTGCCGGCTCGACCGATGTCGGCCTATGGGTGACCAAGCATATGCGCGATATTTCGCCGGCCATTTTCATAGGCAATCTCGACGGACTTTGCACCATCTCGGAAGACAAGGGCGTCATTTCGATCGGCGCCGGCGTCACCTACACTGACGCCTTCGCGACGTTGGCGAAGCGCATCCCGGCGATGGGGCCGCTGTTCGACCGCATCGGCGGCGAACAGGTGCGCAACATGGGCACCATCGGCGGCAACATCGCCAACGGCTCGCCGATCGGCGACACGCCGCCGCCCTTGATAGCGCTCGGCGCGCAACTGACGCTGCGCCGTGGCAAGAAGCAGCGCACGATCGCGCTGGAGGATTTCTTCATCGCCTATGGCAAGCAGGACCGGCAGCCGGGCGAATTCGTGGAGGCGGTGCACGTTCCTGTTCCCGCCAAGGGCACAAAATTCGCGGTCCACAAAATCACCAAGCGCCGCGATGAGGACATTACCGCAACCCTCGGCGCCTTCTTCTTGACGCTGGCCAGCGATGGCACGGTCGCGGAGGTGCGCATCGCCTATGGCGGCATGGCGGCGACGCCGAAGCGGGCGTCTTCTGTCGAAAAAGCGCTGCTCGGCAAGCCGTGGACCGAACAGACGGTTGAAGCGGCGATGGGCGAATATGCAAGGGATTTCACCCCTCTGACCGACATGCGAGCCTCGGCCGAATACCGGGCGCTAGCGGCAAAGAACCTGTTGCTGCGCTTCTTCGCCGAGACCAGCGGCACCAGGGAGCCGATCCAGGTTTCAAGGCACGAGGCGGCATGATGAACAAGCACGCTGCCCCCAACCTCAAGGCTGAAAAGATCGCCGGCGGCGTTGCCACCGATCAGCGTCACGACTCCGCCCACAAGCACGTCAGCGGCACTGCCGTCTATATCGACGACATGCCGGAACCGGCCGGCACGCTGCATGGCTGCCTCGGGCTTTCCACCGCCACGCATGCCACGATCGCCAGCATGGATCTCTCGGCGGTGCGTACAGCGCCCGGCGTTGTCGACGTGCTGACGGCCAGTGACGTGCCGGGCGAGAACGATATTTCGCCGACTGGCCGTCACGACGAGCCGGTGCTGGCCGACGGCAAGGTGCAATTCTACGGCCAGCCAATCTTCTGCGTCATTGCCGAGACGCGCGAGCAGGCGCGTCGCGCGACGCGACTGGCCAAGGTCGAATACAGGGAATTGCCCTTCGTCACCGACATCGGCGCGCTTGACCCGAAGAAGGACAAGCTCGTCACGCCGCCTCTCACGCTGAAGCGCGGCGATGCCGCTACAGCGATCCGTCAGGCGCCGCGCCGGCTAAAAGGAAAAATGCGCATCGGTGGCCAGGAACACTTCTACCTTGAAGGCCATATCGCCATGGCAGTGCCCGGCGAGGACCAGGACGTCACCATCTATTCCTCGACCCAGCATCCGAGCGAAGTCCAGCATATGGTCAGCCACGCGCTCGGCGTGCCGAGCAACGCCATCACGGTGGAAATCCGCCGCATGGGCGGCGGCTTCGGCGGCAAGGAGACGCAGGGCAACCAGTTTGCCGCATTGGCCGCGATCGCCGCGAAGAAACACCATCGCGCCGTGAAAATCCGGCCTGACCGCGATGACGACATGATCGCCACCGGCAAGCGTCATGATTTCCTCGTCGACTACGAAGTCGGCTTCGATGACGAGGGCAATATCCTCGGCGTCGATTTCATGTTCGCGGCGCGCTGCGGTTTTTCGTCGGACCTTTCCGGCCCGGTGACCGATCGCGCGCTGTTCCACTGCGACAACACTTATTTCTGGCCAGCGGTGCATGCCCAGTCGGCGCCGCTCTACACCAACACCGTGTCGAACACCGCGTTTCGGGGTTTCGGTGGCCCGCAAGGCATGGTCGGCGCCGAGCGCGTCATCGACGAGGTGGCCTTTGCCGTCGGCAAGGATCCACTCGAAATCCGCAAAAAGAATTTCTACGGCACCAGTGGTGATAGCGAGGGGGGCCGCAACATCACGCCCTACCACCAGACGGTCGAGGACAACATCATCCAGCGCATCGTCGCCGAGTTGGAGGAAAGCGCCAGCTATGCGCGGCGGCGGCGTGAGATATCGGCCTTCAACGCCAACAGCCGTTTCATCAAGCGCGGCCTGGCGCTGACACCGGTCAAGTTCGGCATCTCGTTCACCGCCACCCACTACAACCAGGCCGGCGCGCTGGTGCATGTCTACACCGACGGTTCGGTGCATCTGAACCATGGCGGCACCGAGATGGGGCAGGGCCTCTACGTCAAGGTGGCGCAGGTGGTGGCGGAAGAGTTCCAGATCGACCTCGACCAGGTCAAGATCACCGCGACCACGACCGGCAAGGTGCCCAACACTTCCGCCACGGCAGCGTCGTCCGGCTCCGACCTCAACGGCATGGCGGCGCAGAACGGCGCTCGCCAGATCAAGGATCGGTTGATCGATTTCGCCGCCGAAAAATACCAGGTGCCGCGCGATCAGGTGCTGTTCCTGCCCAACCGGGTGCGCATTGGCAACCAGGAAATTGCCTTCGCCGACCTCGTCAAGCAGGCCTATATGGCGCGCATCCAGCTGTCGGCGGCCGGTTTCTACAAGACGCCGAAAATCCACTGGAACCGCGACAAGGGCGAGGGCCGCCCCTTCTATTATTTCGCTTATGGCGCCTCGTGTTCGGAAGTCTCGGTCGACACGCTGACCGGAGAATACATGGTCGAGCGTACCGATATTCTCCATGACTGCGGGCGCTCGCTGAACCGAGCCATCGACATCGGCCAGATCGAGGGCGGCTTCATCCAGGGCATGGGCTGGCTGACGACGGAAGAACTGTGGTGGGACGCCAAGGGCCGGCTGCGCACGCATGCGCCGTCGACCTACAAGATTCCGCTCGCCTCCGACCGCCCGAAGATCTTCAACGTCACCTTGGCCGACTGGCCGGAAGCGGGCGAGCCGACCATCCACCGCTCCAAGGCGGTCGGCGAGCCGCCGTTTCCGCTAGGCATGTCGGTGCTGCACGCCCTGTCGGATGCGGTGGCCAGCGTCGCCGACAACAAGGTCTGTCCGCGCCTCGATGCGCCGGCAACGCCGGAGCAGGTGCTGATGGCGATTGAGCGACTGAAGAAAGAGGCCGGCGCCTGAATCCGGCCCAGGGTCGGCAATGCGTGCAATCCGGGCCGAAAAAACCTATATTTCCCGCACGGGAATGCGAACCATGAACTCGAAAGTGCAAAGCCTGAAAGCCTTTCTCGCCAGCGCCGACCGGATTGCCCTGGTCGAAGTGGCTGGCACAAAAGGTTCGACGCCACGCGAGAAGGGCGCATTTATGCTCGTCTCGCGGGCGGCGATCTTTGGCACGATCGGCGGCGGTCAGCTCGAATACATGGCAATCGACAAGGCGAGGCAGATGCTCTTCTCCCCCCTTGAGGGGGAGATGTCGGCGAAGCCGACAGAGGGGGTCCTATTAGAAGGCACCGCCAGGGCGTTGAGCCCGGTCGATCCGACCCCACCCGGCAGCTTCGCCGCCACCCTCCCCTCGAGGGGGAGGGGAACCC
>NZ_RZTB01000066.1:15115-32348 GCF_003997735.1 Mesorhizobium sp. M7A.F.Ca.MR.148.00.0.0
CGGGCGCGTCGAAGTGCTGATCCGGCTCGTCGATGCAGCCCTTGCCGCCGATCTGGTTGCGGCTGCGGAAGCTGGGGAGGCTCACTTGCCGCGTGTCTACGTCTTCGGCGGCGGCCATGTCGGCCAGGCGTTGGCGTCGACGATAGCACTTCTCCCCGTGCATTGCGTCGTCATCGAGACGCGGGCCGAGGCACTGGAAGACATGCCGGAAACCGTCGAGACCAGGCTGACAGCTATGCCGGAAGCGATGGTGCGAAATGCCCCTGCCGGCGCCGCCTTTGCCATCCTCACCCACGATCATGCGCTGGATTTCCTGATCGTCGCCGAGGCGCTGAAGCGCGGCGACACCGCCTATGTCGGCATGATCGGCTCGAAGACCAAGAAAGCGACGTTCAGGAACTGGTTCCTGAAATCAGCGGCAGGCAGCGAGGCCGAGTTTGCCCGCCTCGTCTCGCCGATCGGCGGCGATACGGTCAAGGACAAGCGCCCGCAGGTCATTGCGGCGCTGGCGGCAGCCGAGATCATGACGGCGCTGGTCAGTCACAACGCAACCTCAAGTGCCGACCATCAAATTCCGCATGGCAGGGTGATGGCAGGCTAGGCTGCGCCACAGCTAAACCGGCCGCTTCAGCCCCAGATGGTCGCGCAATGTGCGGCCCTCGTACTCCGTGCGGAACAGGCCGCGCCGCTGCAGTTCCGGCACGACGAGCATCGCAAAGGCATCGAGTTCGCCGGGGAAATAAGAGGGCATGACGTTGAAGCCGTCGGCGGCACCGCCTTCGAACCGCGCCTGCAACTCATCGGCCACCTGGGCCGCCGTGCCGACGATGCGCCAATGGCCACGCGCGCCGGCGAAATGCCGGGCAAGCTCTCGGATAGAGAGGCCGTCGCGGCGCGATTGCTCGATGACCAGCGCCTGCCGACTTTTCATCCCCTCGCTCTCCGGCAGGTCCGGCAGCGGCCCGTCGATCGGATAGCGCCACAGATCGGAGATGCTGAGATAGCTGGACAGCAGCGCCACACCGACATCGTCGGGGATCAGCGCCTGTAATTCCTCATATTTTTCACGGGCCTCCGCTTCGGTCTCCGCCACCACTGGCGCGACGCCCGGCATGATCTTGATGTCGTCAGGCTCGCGCCCGTAGGCCGCCAGACGTCCCTTGAGGTCGTCGTAAAAGGCCTTCGCTTCCTCGAAGGTCTGCGCCGCGGTGAACACCACATCGGCGGTGCGGGCGGCAAGGTCGCGGCCGACATCCGAGGCGCCGGCCTGGACCATCACCGGCGCGCCCTGCGGCGAACGCGGCAGATCGAGCGGGTCGCGAACCGAAAAGCTCTGGCCGTCATGTCCGGATCCAGAAGCGCCATCGAGCTTGCCGTTCCAGAGCCCGGTTACCACCTCGGCGAATTCGCGCGCGCGCTCATAGCGATCGGCATGGGGCTTGAGGCCGGTCGAGCCGAAATTGGCGGCCTCGACGGGGCTGGCCGAGGTGACCAGGTTCCAGCCGGCCCTGCCGCCGCTCAGATGGTCGAGCGACAGGAAGGCTCGCGCCAGGCCATAGGGCTCGTTGTAGCTTGTCGAGGCCGTCGAGACGAGGCCGATGCGGCTGGTCTGGACGGCGAGCGCCGAAAGCAGGCTGATCGGCTCGAAGCCGATCGAGCGCGAAGTCTGGCTGGCAATGCCGACATTGGCTTCGCGCAGGCCTGCGGCATCCTCGCAGAAGATCATGTCGAACTTCGCCGCTTCCGCCGTGCGCGCCAGCGCGATGTAATGGTCGATGTCAGTGCCGGCGGTGACGTGTGCCTTGGGATGGCGCCAGGCCGCGATGTGGTGGCCTGTCGCCCACAGGAAGGCGCCGAGCTTGATCTGGCGAGCGGTCATCGGTCACCTCCGCCGGCAAGCCCGAGATGCGAGCGCAACGTCGTGCCGCGATAGTTCTCTCGAAACAGGCCACGCTGCCTCAGTTCCGGCAAAACCAGATCGACGAAATCGTCGAGCGCTGAAAGCTGTGCCGGCATCAGGATGTTGAACCCGTCGCAGCTTTTCGCCCGGAATTCCTCTTCCAGCCTCTCGGCGACGGCAGCCGGCTTACTATCGGCGGTTGGCGCGACGTTCGTCAGCACCTTGACGGCATCCGGGTCGCGTCCACAGGCTGCGACACGGCGCCTGATATCGTCATAGCGTCCTGTCGCGCCCTCCACCGGTCCGTCATCCAGCAGGATGACATCGGCGATGCGGGCGGCAATATCCAGGTCGGCTTCGCTCAAGCCCGACAAGACGAGCACTGGCGTATCCTGCGGCGAGCGTGCGACGTTCAGCGGTCCGCGCACGGAAAAGAACCCGCCCTTGTGGTCGAGCAGATGCATCTTTTCGGGGTCATGGAAGCGGCCGCCGCTCTGGTCGAACAGCAGCGCGTCCGCATCCCAGCCCCG
Source organism: Mesorhizobium sp. M7A.F.Ca.MR.148.00.0.0 (assembly GCF_003997735.1). Taxonomy (NCBI): domain Bacteria; kingdom Pseudomonadati; phylum Pseudomonadota; class Alphaproteobacteria; order Hyphomicrobiales; family Phyllobacteriaceae; genus Mesorhizobium; species Mesorhizobium sp. M7A.F.Ca.MR.148.00.0.0. Next base: position 17,546 of record NZ_RZTB01000066.1, read on the forward strand.
CCACAGACCTTGCACGATGCCGATATATTCCTCACTGCGACGGCGGAAATCGTCAGGCGAAAATCCCTCGGGCCGGCTGAAATTGGCTGCTTCCCGTGGCGCTTGCGTCATGGTTGCGTTCCAGCCACTGCGGCCATGGCCGATAATGTCGAGCGAGGCGAAACGGCGCGCCAGATTGTATGGCTGGTGGGCGACGGTCGATGCCGCGGCGACGAGCCCGATCCTGCTTGTGACAGTCGCCAATGCGGCCAGCAAAGTGGTCGCTTCGAAGGGCATCGGGCTGTTCGCGGCACCGCCGCCGGACGCCGGTGCGGAATCGGCAAGCAGCACCATGTCCAGGCCCGCTGCTTCGGCCTTTTGCACGAAACCAGTCAGGCGGCTGAATCCCGGTTCCGGCGATGGATCGGCGATCCCCGGAAACAGCGAAACGGCAAGATGCATTGTGGCGCCGCTGTCCATCGATGGTGCCTGCGAGACGAAATACCACCCGAACTATGTTCGCCACTTCAGGGGATGGCAACCGCTGGCGCTGGGCCAACCGCCGGTCACGTGGAGGCCAGCATTATTTCCCAGCTAACAGATCGTTGATCAGTCGCTGGCAGCGCTCGGCCATGAAGTCGAGCAGCAGCCGCACTTTTGGATCCTGCAGCTTCTTGTGCGGATAGACGGCGGCGAACTGCACCGGTGTCGGCGGCGTGCTGCTCAGGATCACCTTCAGCCGCCGGTCGCGGATGAACGGCTCGACCTCAAAGCGCGGCTTGTTGATGATGCCGCGGCCTGAAAGCGCCCAGCCGGTCAGCACGTCGCCATCGTCGGTGTCGTAGGGTCCGTGTACCTCGAACTTCTGCGGGCCCGTGGGGGTCTGCAGCGTCCACACATATTCGCGCGCGCCGGAATAACGCAGCATCAGGCAGTCGTGCTTCTTGCCGATCAGTTCCTGCGGCTCGATCGGTTCGCCGCGCGCCTCGAGATATTTCGGCGCCGCCACCAGCACGCGCTCGCATTCCATGATGCCGCGCATCCTGAGGCTGGAATCCTCGATGATGCCGAGCCGGAAGGCGACGTCGATGCCTTCCTTCATGATGTCGACATTGTGATCCGAAAGCCTCAGCCTCACCTCGATGTCTGGGTATTTGTCGTGAAAATCGGGAATGCCCGAGGCCACCAACCGACGGCCGAGGCCCAAGGGGGCGGTGACGCGGATGGTGCCGCGCGGCTGACCGGAAAGCGCCGAGACCGCGGCTTCCGCTTCGGTGATCGCCTCCAGCACCTGCTTTGCGCCCCCGTAAAAAACCGTGCCATGCTCGGTCGGCATCAATTGCCGCGTCGTGCGGTTGAACAGACGCACGCCCAGGTGCTTCTCCAACTCCTTGATGCGGTTGGAGGCGACCGCCGGCGAAATCCGCATGTCGCGCCCGGCCGCCGACAGATTGCCGAGTTCGACCACGCGAACGAAGACGGCAATGTTGTCGAGATAGGCCATGCGGTTTAGTGGCTTTCCTGAGGCCGCCTTCGGGCGGCTCCCATCCTGCTGCGTGTGACTACCCTAGTATTTTCCATTTTTTTTTGAAAGTCATCGTGCACCTCGCCTCTTTCCGTTTGCGCTCCAACCCGTAAAGTCGCCCGATCGGCAGGGACGATTTCAATGATGGATTTCGCGATTTTCTGGGACTGGCTGAGTTTTGCCGTGCGCTGGCTGCACGTCGTCACCGGCATCGCCTGGATCGGCTCGTCCTTCTACTTCGTCGCGCTCGACCTTGGCCTGCGCCAGCGTCCCGGCATGCCCGTCGGCGCCTTCGGCGAGGAATGGCAGGTGCATGGCGGCGGCTTCTACCACATCCAGAAATATCTCGTGGCACCAGCCGAAATGCCTGAACACCTGACCTGGTTCAAATGGGAATCCTACGCCACCTGGCTGTCCGGCTTCGCCATGCTGTGCGTCGTCTACTACGCCGGAGCCGATCTGTTCCTGATCGATCCGAACGTGCTGCCGATGTCGGTGCCTACAGGCATCCTGCTGTCGCTGGCAACGATCGGCGTCGGCTGGGTGGTCTATGATCTGCTGTGCCGCTCGCCGCTGGGAAAAAGCGATACCGGCCTGATGCTGGTGCTCTACTGCGTGCTGGTGTTCATCGCCTGGGGGCTGACGCACCTGTTCACCGGCCGCGCCGCCTTTCTGCATCTGGGCGCCATCACCGCCACGATCATGTCGGCCAATGTCTTCATGGTTATCATCCCAAACCAGAAGATCGTTGTCGCCGACCTCATCGCCGGCCGCAAGCCCGATCCGAAATATGGCAAGATCGCCAAGCAGCGTTCGCTTCACAACAATTATCTGACGCTGCCGGTGCTGTTCCTGATGCTGTCGAACCACTATCCGCTGGCGTTCGGTACTGAGTTCAACTGGATCATCGCCTCGCTGGTGTTCATCATCGGCGTGCTGATCCGGCACTATTTCAACTCGGTCCATGCCCGCAAGGGCAATCCGACCTGGACCTGGATGGCGGCACTCGTCCTGTTCATTGTCATCATCTGGCTGTCGACCGCGCCGAAGGTGCTGATCGGCGAACCGAAGGAATCGGCGGCGGCGCAGATCTATGTCGCTTCAGTGCATTTCCCGGCCGTACGCGACACCGTGCTCGGCCGCTGCTCGATGTGCCATGCGGCGGAGCCGGTCTATGAGGGCATCTATCATGCACCGAAGGGCGTGATGCTCGACACCGATGCCGACATCGCCAATCACGCCCGAGAGATCTATCTGCAGGCCGGTCGCAGCCACGCCATGCCGCCCGCCAACGTCAGCCAGATTACCGACAAGGAAAGGGCACTGCTGGTGGCCTGGTTCGAAGGCGCAGGGAGATAGCATGAACTCGACACTTCTGCGCGGCCGCACGCTGTCCTTCGTGCGCTGGCCGCAGACCATCGACGATCATTCCGCCTGGCGCTACGAGGAGGATGGCGGCCTGCTGATCCGCGACGGCCGGATCGTCGCTGCGGGCACCTATGCCGATGTTGAAAAGCAGGCCGGCAAGACGGCGAAGAAAATCGACCACCGGCCGCATCTGCTGCTGCCCGGATTCATCGATGCGCATGTGCATTTTCCGCAGATGCAGGTCATCGCCTCCTATGGCGCCGAACTGCTCGACTGGCTGAACACCTACACTTTTCCGGAGGAAACGAAGTTCGCCAACGCCCAGCATGGCCGCCGCATCGCGCGGCTGTTCCTCGACGAAATGGTGCGCCATGGCACGACGACGGTTGCCGCCTACTGTTCGGTGCACAAGGCTTCGGTGGAGGCCTTCTTTGCCGAATCGCATGACCGCAACATGCTCAACATCGCCGGCAAGGTGATGATGGATCGCAATGCGCCCGACGGCGTGCTCGACACACCGCAATCGGGTTATGACGACACAAAGGCGCTGATCAAGGAATGGCATGGCAAGGGGCGGCAGCTTTATGCCATCACGCCGCGCTTCGCCATCACCTCGTCGCCGGAGCAGATGGAGATGGCGGACGCGCTGTGCCGCGAACATCCCGATTTGCACATGCAGACGCATCTGTCGGAGAACCACGCTGAGATTGCCTTCACGCAGCAACTCTACCCGTGGTCGCGCGACTATACCGACGTTTACGAGCACTACGGGCTGTTGGGCAAAAAGAGCCTGTTCGGGCACTGCATCCATCTCTCGGAGCGCGAAGCGGATGCGCTTTCCGACAGTGGCTCGGTGGCGGTGTTCTGCCCGACCTCCAACCTGTTCCTCGGCTCCGGCCTGTTCGACTATCAGCGCTTTCGTCGCCGCGACAAGCCGATCCGGATCGCCGCTGCCACCGATGTCGGCGGCGGCACCAACTACTCCATGCTGCGCACCATGGACGAGGGCTACAAGGTGATCGCGCTGAACGGCGAGAAGCTCAACCCGCTCCAGTCCTTCTGGCAGATGACGCGCGGCAATGCCGAGGCGCTGTCGGTGGCCGACAAGATCGGCACGCTGGACGAGGGCACCGATGCCGACATCGTCGTGCTGGACGCCAGGGCGACGCCGGCGATGCGACTCAGGATGGAAACGGTCGAGACGCTGGCGCAGGAACTGTTTCTCCTGCAGACGCTTGGCGACGACCGCACCGTGCGCGAGGTCTATGTCGCGGGGCGCGCAGCGAAGAGCGATCTGCTATAGTGCAGCGGCAGGTGCGAGGGGAGCCCCGTCGATGACCGTCCGTCAGAATAAACTCATCGGTATGGTAGGCGGGATGAGTTCGGAATCGAGCGCGATTTACTATCGGCTGCTCAATCAGGCCGCGCATCGGCGCCTCGGCGGACATCACAATGCCAGGTCGGTCCTGTTCACGTTGGATTTCGACGAACTGAACGAGATGGCCGCGCTCGGACGCTGGGATGATCTCGCTGAAACGGTAGCCGAAGCGGCGCGAAACCTGGAAAGGGCCGGCGCCGATTTAGTGATGCTCACCTCAGTCACCGCACACCGTGTGGCCGACCAAGTGGAGGCTCAGCTTTCCGTCCCACTGCTGCATGTCGCCGATGCCACAGCGCAGGCCATTCAGTTACGGGGCTTCGCGCGTGTGGGGCTGTTGGGAACGCGATATACGATGGAGCAGGATTTCTTCTCGGGACGTCTGCGCCAGCGTCATGGCCTCGAAGTCCTCACACCGCCGCAGCAACAACGTGAAGCCTTGCACAGTATCATCATCGATGAACTGACGTTGGGCATCGTGAAGCAGGACTCAAGGGCTGCGCTGATGGATATGGCATTGGACCTCCAGGCGCGCGGCGCGCAGGCGGTGATCTTAGGTTGCACCGAGCTTCCGCTGTTGGCCGCTTTGGACGACTATCCGTTGCCAGCTTTCGACGTCACCCAACTTCATGCCGAGGCGGCGCTGGACATAGTCCTAGCAGATGGGCGCGCCTGACCGCTGACGTCTTGACCGCGCCGCGATAGTCGGCGAAAGCCAACAACGACATCGGGAGCGAGACAGTGGCCGACGACATCGAGACTATTAAAAGACAGGAAGAGACGCTGGTCTTCCCGGCGTTCGACGAGGCCGTCGCCTTCGAGATCGGCGCGGCGATCCGTGAGCGGGCACTGGCCGAGGCCATGCCGATCATTGTCGATATCAGGCTGTGGGATCGGCCGCTGTTCTATGCCGCGCTGCCGGGCTCGAATGCTTCCAATCCCGACTGGGCGCGGCGCAAGATCAATGTGGTCAAACGGTTCCTGAGAAGCACCTATCGTATGGTGTTGGAACAGCAGCGCCCGGACCGCAGCTTCAAGATCGGCGAAGGGCTGGATATTGCCGACTACGTGCTGGCCGGCGGTGGCTTTCCGGTGACCGTCAAGGGCGCCGGCGTCATCGGGGTGATCGCCGTCTCCGGACTGCCGGAGCGCGAGGATCACGGCGTCGTCGTCGATGCGCTATGCGATCATTTGGGCGTCGACAAGCGCGGCCTGGCGTTGCCTCCGGAAGCCGAATGACCGTGCTTGATCCCAAGACATTCCTGATCTCCATCTTCGACGCCGCCATCGCCGCCGCCGATCCGGAGCGAACCATCCGGGATCATCTGCCGGCCAAGCCGAAGGGCCGCACCATTGTCATCGGCGCGGGCAAAGGCTCGGCGCAGATGGCGGCAGCGTTCGAGAAAGCGTGGGACGGCCCCATCGAAGGGCTGGTCGTCACCCGCTATGGCTATGGCGCGACCTGCGAGCGCATCGAGATCATCGAGGCGGCTCATCCGGTGCCGGACGCTGCCGGTCTGGAAGCCTCGCGGCGCCTGCTCGCCAAGGTCCAGAATCTGACTGAGGATGACCTGGTGGTGGCGCTGATTTCCGGCGGCGGATCGGCGCTGTTGCCGTCGCCCGCCGGCGGCTTGACGCTGGCCGACGAGATCGCCGTCAATGAGGCGCTGCTCGCCTCGGGTGCGCCGATCGCGGCGATGAACACCATCCGCAAGCACCTTTCCACCATCAAGGGCGGCAGGCTGGCAGCGGCCGCATGGCCGGCCAGGGTGGTGTCGCTGATCGTCTCCGATATTCCCGGCGACAATCCGGCAATGGTCGCCTCCGGCCCAACCGTACCGGATACAGGCAGCCGCGCCGACGCGCTGGCCTCGATATCGGCCTATCGCATGAAACTGCCGGCCTCGGTGATGGCGCATATCAATTCGCCGGCCGCCGATGCGCCAAGCCCGGACGACGAGCGTTTTTCGCGCAACGAGGTGCATCTGATCGCTTCGGCCGGGGTATCGCTGGAAGCCGCCGCTGCGGAAGCGAAACGGCAGGGTGTCGAGACCGTTATCCTCTCCGATGCCATTGAGGGCGAAGCGCGCGAGGTGGGCGGCGTCCATGCCGCGATCGCGCGTGAAGTGGCGATGCACAATCGACCATTTCCAAAGCCGGTGCTCATCTTATCGGGCGGCGAGACAACCGTGACCCTGCGGGCAAAAGGCAAGGGCGGCCGCAACTCGGAATTCCTGCTGGCTTTCGCCATAGGCGCCAATGGCGTCGACGGCATCCACGCACTGGCCGCCGACACCGACGGCATTGACGGTTCGGAAGACAATGCCGGCGCCTTCGCCGATGGCTCGACCGTATCGCGCATGCGCGCAGCCGGGGTGGACGCCAAGGCCATGCTTGCCGGCAACAATGCCTGGACGGCCTTCAACGCAGTTGGCGATCTCTTCGTACCCGGCCCGACCGGTACGAATGTCAACGATCTCAGGGCAATTCTGATCAGGTAGCTGAAGCAATTCCAGGAAAAGTGTGAAGCGGTTTTCCGTCCGGAATTGCGAAAAACAGACTGGTCAGGCGGCCATCAGCCGCTTCACCAGCTTCATATCCTGCAGGAACCGTTCGCGTTCAGCCTCCTTGTCCGCGGGTTCGCGGATGCGCAGAATGAAGGAGGGATGGATGGTGATGAACACGCGCAATCCGTCCTCGCGCTCGATCACTTGTCCGCGCATCTTTGTCACCGGGATCGCCTTGCCGAGCAGCGACATCGCCGCCGTCGCGCCGAGTGCCACGGCGAGGTTCGGCTTGATCAGCTCGAATTCCTGGTCGATCCACCAGCGGCAGGCCTGAATCTCACCGGAATTCGGCTTGGAGTGGATGCGGCGCTTGCCGCGCGGCTCGAACTTGAAGTGCTTGACCGCGTTTGTGACATAGACCTTTTGCCGATCGACACCGGCATCATCCAGGATCGCATCGAACACCTTGCCGGCCGGACCAACGAAAGGTTTGCCGGCGAGATCCTCCTGATCGCCTGGCTGTTCGCCGACGAAGATCACCTTGGCATTGTCGGGGCCTTCACCGAAGACGGTCTGCGTCGCGTCGCGCCACAGCGGGCAGCGGCGGCAGCCTTTCGCTACCTCACGCAACTCGGGAATCGTGTCTGCATCATCTTCCGGTGCTTCGGCGGGCTGCTTCGGCCAATGCCGTGCCTGCACCTTGGCGTGGTGCGGCGCGGGTGTTGTCGGCATCTTCGCAATCATGTCCTTGGCGGCCTTGTCCGCTCCTGCGATCATGTCTGGAATGAGCGAAGCCTCGGGAAGGTTCCGCCAATATTTCTTCGGCATCTCCTTCTGCATGGCCTTCACCTTCAATCGCGCCGGATTGAAGATGTTCTCGAAATAGATGCGCCAGAGCGCCTCGGTGTCGTCTTGATCCGGCGCATCGCCCTTGGCCGCGCCCGGTCCGATAGCCAGCCTTTCGCCACCCCAATGGGCGGAGGCGTAGGGCGTCAGGATCGTCCAGCGCATGCCGGTGAAACGCCTGACGAAGAAATCGGCGTTGCGCTCGACGATGAAATGATCCGGCTCGAACCAGGCGACATAGCGCTCATCGGCATCGTCGCCGATTTTCCGGAAGCGTACGAAGGCATGCATCTTGTGGCTGTCGCGCCGAACCGCCTTTTCCATGGCCTCAAGCCGCCTGGTGTCGGGATCCGACGCGATTTCCAGCAGTTTAGGCTCGTCGCGCAACCGCCAGAGCATTCGGTAGAGAAAGGCAAACCGGCCGGGATCGGAATGGCAGAAGGCCGTTTCGGCATGCCCGATGAAGTCGCGCGGCACGACGAGTTGCGCGCGCGCAGGTACTTCGGGCAATTCTGCCTGATCAGAGCCCGGCGCGACATGCCAGTAGACGTCCTCGGGCCTGACCTCATTCAGGGCCAGCCGCCGTGCCGCGTCACGCCAGCCGGCAAAATCCGTCTCGCTGTCGAGCCGAACTCTGTATCTGGCGAGATCGAGTTCCGCCGGCCGCATGATCAAAACAACGACAATTGTTCGCAGGAGTGGGCGATCTTGTCGCGCAGGCCGGCCTTGTCGGTCAGCGCACCAGGCGACCAGCCTTCGGCGATGATGAACGGCCTGAGCTTGGCGATCGACTGGCAGACCCGCCCGACATCCTCCAGCCGCATGCGCCGATGCCGGCGCGTCTCCAAAATCTTTGCCACCACCTTGGTGCCGAGACCCGGCACCCGCAGCAGAGCTTCGCGGTCGGCGCGGTTGATGTCGACCGGAAACTGCCCCCGGTTGCGCAGCGCCCAGGCGAGCTTCGGGTCGATGGCGAGATCGAGCATGCCGTCGCTGCTCCCGGCAAGGATTTCCGGCTGCGAAAACCCATAGAACCGCATCAGCCAGTCGGCCTGATAGAGCCGGTGCTCGCGCATCAGCGGTGGTTTCAGCAAGGGCAGCGACGATGACGAATCCGGAATCGGGCTGAAAGCCGAGTAATAGACGCGCCGCAGATGATAGCTGCCATAGAGCCGCGCGCTGGTGTGAAGGATGCCGTCGTCGGATGTCTTGTCGGCGCCGATGATCATCTGCGTCGACTGGCCGCCCGGCGCAAAGCGTTCGCGCTTTTTGGTTTTCAAAGTAGGCTCGGCCTTCTCCTCCATCTTCTGGCGCAGCCTGGCCATCGAAAGCCGGATTGTCTCCGGCTTCTTCTCGGGCGCCAACCGCTTCACACCCTCATCAGTCGGCAGTTCGACATTGATCGATAGCCGGTCGGCATAAAGCCCTGCCTTCTCGATCAGTTCGGCCGAACTTTCCGGAATGGTTTTCAGGTGGATATAGCCGGAGAACTTCTCCTCCAGCCGCAGCCGGCGCGCCACCTCGACCATCTCGCCCATGGTCTCGTCCGGCGAGCGGATGACGCCTGAAGACAGGAACAGGCCTTCGATGTAGTTGCGCCGGTAGAAATCCATGGTCAGCTTCACCACCTCGTCGACGGTGAAACGGGCGCGCCGCACATTGGAGGACGAGCGGTTGATGCAATAGCTGCAATCGTAGATGCAGAAATTGGTCAGCAGGACCTTGAGAAGGGAAATGCAGCGGCCATCCGGCGCATAGGAATGGCAGATGCCCATGCCCTCGGTGGAGCCGATGCCGCCTGATTTCAGCGAGTCCTTTTTCGCCGCACCGGAAGAGGCGCAGGAGGCATCGTATTTGGCGGCGTCGGAGAGGATCGCCAGCTTTTCACGGACGGTAAGTGCACTCATCTGTTCATGATATGTTCTAAACAGGAGATCCGCTACCTCATTTGATGGAGGCGGCGAAAAAGTGATCGCCGCCCATCATGAATCCATCAAACCTCGTGCAGATAGAGGTGGTAATCCAACTCGCTGACCGTGCGTGCCACCCGCAGATATTCTGACTGTTTGATCGCCACGAAGGTCCGGTGCAGGTCCTCGCCGAGCGCGTTCTTCAGGAAGCTGGACGTCCGCGCCGCTTCGATCGCGGCGCGCCAGTCGACAGGCATGGTCGTGCGCGTGACCGCTGCCTCATAGCCGTTGCCGGTCGTTTCGGGACCGGGATCGAGGCCTTCATCCATGCCCTTGATGATGCCGGCGAGCACGGTCGCGGCGATCAGGTAGGGATTGGCGTCGACGCCGGACGGCCGGTGCTCGATGCGCCGGTTCTTGGCATCGCCCGCTGGCACGCGCAATGCCACCGAGCGGTTGTTGACGCCCCAGGTCGGCGCCACCGGCGCATAGGATTGCGAGACGAAACGCCGCCAGGAATTGGAATGCGGTGCAAACACCAGCATCGATTCCGCCATGGTCTGGATCAGGCCGCCGAGCCCCTGCAGCAGCGGCAGCGACCAGCTCTCGCCGCCGGCTTCGGCAAAGACGTTTCGGCCGGCCTTGTCCTGCAGCGAGACGTGGAAATGCATGCCCGAGCCGGCATATTTCTCGATCGGCTTGGCCATGAAACATGCGGTGACGCCATGGCGGCGCGCCTGCGCCCGCACCAGCCGCTTCAGCATGACCAGATCGTCGGCCGCCCGCATCACATCCTTGCGGTAGTTCAGCGTCAATTCGTACTGGCCGGGCGCATATTCGGAAATCACCGTCTCGGCCGGAATGCCTTGCGCCTTGGCCGCGGCATAGATGTCGGAGAACAGCGGCTCCATGCCGTGCAGATGGTCGACCGAATACACTTCGGTCTTGCCCGAGACGCGGCCATCGAGCACCGCGCGCGCCGGCTGCACCTTGCCGTCGGCGTCGCGCTCATTGGCCAGCAGGAAGAATTCGAGCTCGAAGGCGCCGGCCGGATAGAGACCTTTGGCCGCGAGGATCTCCACCTGCCGAGCCAGCGCCAGTCGCGGATCCGACGACATCGGTCGGCCGTCGAGCATGTACATCGCCATTAGCAACTGGCCGCGGGGCGGGCTCGTACCGTAGAGCGGCACCAGCGTGCCGGGGATCGGCCATGCCCTAAGGTCGCCATCACCGGTCGTCCAGATCAGTCCGGTCTCGTGCACATCCTCGCCGGTGATGTCGAGGCCGAGGATCGAGATCGGCATATGGCGGCCGCCCTCGAAGATGCTCTTCAGTTCATGCCGGCGCACGATCTTGCCACGGCCGACGCCATTGGCATCGGTCAGCACGATATCGAAGGCCTCGATCTCGGGATGGGCGTCGAGAAAGGCTTGCGCCTCGGCAGGTGTCGAGCCCGAAGGTGAGGTTATCATGACGTTGGGGTGGTCCATCGCCGCTTGTCTCATGCCGCAAGCTTCGCCGCAACCGCGCCGAAGGCGGTGATCAGCCGGTTGACCTGGGCAGCCGAGGTCGCCGGCGAGATCAGCATCATGTTGTGGAAGGGTGCGATCAGCACGCCGCGATTGACCAGCGCGACATGGATGGCGGCCTCCAGTTCCGGTGCATGCGCCATTTCCGCCTCGGCGCCATTGCGCAGCGGACCGGGCGCACAGATGAACTCGACACGAGCGCCGACGCGGGAAACATGCCAGGGCAGGCGATAGCGATCGATCACGCCGGTCAGCCCGGCATCGAGCCGCCGCGCCAGATGATCCATGCGGTCGTAGTTTTCCTGCGTCATCACCTCTTCGAGCGTGGCGCGCATCGCCGCGAACTGCAGCGGGTTGGCCGAGAGTGTCGTGCCCATGCCGGAATAGCCCGGCTCCTTGGTCCTGTTGTAATCCGCGTAGCGTGAGGCAACGTCGTCGCTCATGCCCCAGACACTGGCCGGCACGCCGCCGGCGATCGGCTTGCCCAGCACGAAGAAGTCCGGGTCGAGACCATATTCCCTCGTGTAGCCGCCGGGGCCGGTCGAGATCGTGTGCGTCTCGTCGATCAGAAGCAGCGTGCCGGTTTGGCGTGTCAGTTTGCGCAGGGCGTCATGGTAGCCCGGATCGGCCAGCACCATGCAGGAATTGGTCAGCACTGGCTCGGCGATGACGCAGGCGACGTCCTTATCCCTAAGCGCGGCTTCGAGTGCTGAAACATCGTTGAACTCGATGGCCTTGGCCGTGCGGGTCAAGTCGCGGAACTCGCCCGCCAATCCTGGCCGGTTGACGGGCTTGCCGTCGATCAGCCGCACCATCGTTTCGTCGACCGAGCCATGATAGCAGCCGTTGAAGACCAGGATTTTTTCGCGGCCGGTGACGGCACGGGCAACGCGCAATGCAAAGCGGTTGGCGTCGGTCGCCGTCGTCGCGATCTGCCAGAACGGCAGGCCGAAGCGTTGCTGCAGCAGCGGCCCGATGGCCAGCGCATCTTCCGAAGGCAGCATATAGGTCAGGCCGCGTCCGGCCTGGCGGCGGATGGCGCGAGCCACCGGTGGCGGCGAATGGCCAAACATCGAGCCGGTGTCTCCCAGGCAGAAATCGTCGAGCTTGTTTCCGTCGATATCCATGATCGTAGCGCCCCTGGCGTTGTCGACCAGGATCGGGAACGGCGTCGGCCAATCGTTCATCCAGTGCATCGGGACGCCGCTGAAGAAGCCGGGCAGGCCGTTGCCGATCTTGGCCTGCGATTTTGGCCGCGCCTTGCGGAAGGCTGCCCCCTCGGCTTCGCGCAAATCGGCAATGCGGTCGCGGCCGATGCCGCCGATGGACGTGTTAGACGTGTCGCTGTGCATGAAAACCCCTCTGGTCGATCCCTCTTAGCCAATCCGTGTCCGCATCCGCAATTGGCCGCGCATCTGCCCTGCGTTGGCTCAGCCTTTGGCGGCGGCGCTTGACCGTGCTGCCGAAGTCAGCGCCAATATGAGTGGGAATTGAGGTGGAGGGGTAAAATGCGAACGATCATGTGTGTGGCAATGCTTCTGTCGTCGGCTGGCGCTGCCTTCGCGTCGGGTGGCATCTGGTGCTCCACCGAGGACCCGGCGGCGACATTCGAGGTCGAGGCAGGCGTCACCAGAGGCATGGGCGGGCCGACCTTCAACTTTCGCGGCAACCTCGAAATTCTGAGCCGGCCTGCCGGCGACAGCCTGCGCAAGACGGTGTTCGAGGATTCCAACCTGACGCAGTACTGGCTCGACGGCAAGGAATTGCGGCTGAACATCTATCGCGAGCACGAGGTCGCGCAAAAGATCAATTCGGTCGAACTGACGATCCTGACCAAGACCAGCGATGAAGGCGTCTACGACGGGAGCTATATGCTCGCCGTCTACGACGCCGCGGCGGATACGGACCAGGACGGCAAACCGGTTGAAATCAGCGGCAAAGTGTCGTGCGGAGCGGAGTGAGCGGGGTCAGGCCGTGATATCGATGACGCCGCAATCGCCCGCGGCACTACCGAAGGCGACCCGGCGTTCTTCCTTGTCCCACATCATCGAGGTGATGGCGCCCTTGCCCGGCCGTCGCAACAGCACTTCCTTGGCGTCGGCAAAACGCACCGCCATCACCATCCCGTCATCATAGCCGACGGCAACGACATCCTGGCTCGGGTGGCAGGCGACAGCCGTCACCATGGCGTTGCCGCGCGTGCCGAGCTCCAGCGGTGCCTTGCCCATTGGACCATCCTTGCCTGAAAACGGCCAGACGATCGCCGCCGGCGCGCCGGAACTCGCCAGCCACTTGCCCTTCACACTCCACGACAGGCTTTTGACCTTGCCGGGATAGCCGGTCATGCGCATGTGCTTGCCGTCGGCGAGCTTCCAGCCGTGCAATGCGTTTTCTTGCATGGTGGTGACGAGGAAGGCGCCATCGGGAGAGAAGGTGATGCCGGTGTGGGCGCCGGCCCATTCAAGCTCCACCGGCTTGCCCTCGGCGGCCGGGAAATGCAGCGTCGCGCCATTGTAGCGGGCGACACCGAAGCGCATGCCCTTGGGCGAGAAGGCCAGCCCCTCGACCGAACGCGGATGGACGAATTCCCTCGTCTTGCCGTCGGCGAAGCGCACGAAGGCGGTCTTGCCTGAGGCATAGGCGATCGCGCCTTGCGGCCCGGCGGCAACGCTGGTGATCCACTTCTTGGCCGCGCTTGCCAATTCCGTGACCTCGCCGCCCGCTTTCACGGAAAACACCTTGCCGTCCTCGCCGCCGGTGATCAGCCGGTCATTGGCCGCATCATGAAAGGCGGCGAGCAGCCCGTCATTGGCCTGAACTGTCTTGTGGCCATGGTCGAGCCGATGGACGGCGCCGTCGGCCATCGCGAAATGCGGCACGTCGCCGAGGAAGACGGCAGCGATGCAGTGGCCTTCGAGACCAAGCGGGGCGACTGTTGGCATGGGAGATTATTCCATTCGAGATTTATGCTGGTCGTCTAACCTCGCTGGGTCGCCAGCGCGGCTGGGTGCGGCCGGCCTTCTCCCCTTGTGGGAGAAGGTGGATCGGCGCGCAGCGCCGAGACGGTTGAGGGGTGGGTGACGGATCTCCGTCAGCGCCAAGCTGGAACACCCCTCATCCGACCGAGCTTCGCCCGGCCACCTTCTCCCACAAGGGGAGAAGGAAGGAGGGGCAGCGCTAGCGCTATAAAGTCTGGAAATCAAGCCGCCTGGCAGGCGTCAAAACTCTTCTTCAGCCGCTCGGCGTCGAGTTCCCTGCCGATGAACACCAGCCGGCTCTCATGCTTCTCGCCGTCCTTCCAGGCGCGCTGGTGGTCGCCCTCAATGATCATGTGCACGCCCTGGATGACATAGCGCTCATCATCGCCCTTGAGCGCGATGATGCCCTTCAGCCGCAGGATGTTGGGGCCTTCCATCTGGGTGATCTTCTCGATCCAGGGGAAGAATTTCTTCGGGTCCATCTCGCCGCCGCGCAGCGACACCGATTGCACCGTCACGTCATGGATGTCTGAAGCATGAGCGTGATGGTGGTGCCCGTCATGATCATGGTGGTGATGATCGTGGCCATCATGATCGTGGTCGTGATCATGATGATCGTCATGCGCCTCAAGGAAATGCGGGTCGTTTTCCAGCGCCCTCGACAGGTCGAAAGCGCCGCGATCGAGCACCTCGGTCAGGGCGACGCCGGCTCGGGTCGTGCGGTGGATCTTTGCCGCCGGATTGATGGCGCGGATCGTCGCCTCGACCTTGGCGAGCTCTTCT
>NZ_RZTB01000670.1:0-241 GCF_003997735.1 Mesorhizobium sp. M7A.F.Ca.MR.148.00.0.0
CCGCTGGCGGCAGCGATTGGGCCGCTCGCCTTCCGCATCGTCTTCTGGATCGCGCTCGGGCTTGCCGCCGCTTCGTTCATGAAGTTCGGCGTCAATCTCCTCGGCCTGGTGATCGCCGCACTGGTCGTCGCCTGCTTCACGTTCAAGGGCGGCCGCGAGACGTTGCAAATCTGTGTCGACTCTCTCGCAGAAGGGGCGAAGAACGCGCTGCCGGTCGGCATTGCCTGCGCCATCGTCGGCA
>NZ_RZTB01000671.1:0-241 GCF_003997735.1 Mesorhizobium sp. M7A.F.Ca.MR.148.00.0.0
GTATAAATGCTCGTTGCCCGCCACGAGGCCGCCGGATATGGTGTTGACCAACTGGACAAAAACCGCAACGGTAAGAGGTCAGTGGGGCCGTCTCAAGGCCCGAAAAGAATTCCACAACCCTGAGCCGGGAACTCAGGTCAACAAACAACAAAACAGGGAACAATCACGATGATGATGGAAAAGTTTCTACGCTCTCGCTTCTTGCTGGCGGGTGCAGCCATGTCCGCGCTGCTTCTGGCCG
>NZ_RZTB01000672.1:0-241 GCF_003997735.1 Mesorhizobium sp. M7A.F.Ca.MR.148.00.0.0
CCTGTTTGTCGCCGGCTTCATCGGCTCGCCGTCGATGAACCTGCTCAAGGGCGTCATGCGCAAGGGCAACAAGCCCGGTGTCGACATCGCGGGCACGCTGTTCCCGATCACATCGGGCAATGCCGCGCAGGACGGGCAAGCCGTCGTCTATGGCGTGCGACCGGAGCATCTCGAGATCCATCCCGACGGCGTGCCGGCGAAGATTTCGGTGGTCGAGCCGACCGGCTCGGAAACGCTGGTG
>NZ_RZTB01000673.1:0-240 GCF_003997735.1 Mesorhizobium sp. M7A.F.Ca.MR.148.00.0.0
GCCCCAGCGTGTGCAGCATGTCGATGACGTAATCGATGTAGTCGTCGAGATCGAATTGGCCGTCGGCAAGCGGCACCATGCGGGCATCGACCCAGTCGGTGATATGCACGTCGGCATAGGGCAGCATGGCTTCCACCGTGCCGCGCAGCAGCGTCGCATAGTGGCCCGACATCGGCGCCACGATGAGAAGCTTCGGATCGGGCTTGCGCCCGGCGGGCACGGCACGCTCGAAGCGGACGA
>NZ_RZTB01000674.1:0-240 GCF_003997735.1 Mesorhizobium sp. M7A.F.Ca.MR.148.00.0.0
GTCGCGATGAAGCAACGGCCGCGGCTGCGCTGGTAGGCGCAATGCCACGCTTCCTCGACTTTCCGGACGGCGAGTTGGTGGCCGATGCAGCGCTGATCGGAGTTTTGAAAGCACTGATCGGTCAAACCGGCCCGGATCTGGTGATCACGCATGCGCCCAACGACTATCACGCCGACCATCGCGCACTGTCGGACGGCGTGCGCATCGCGGCGTCTTTCGCCGTCCCGGTGCTGCATGCCG
>NZ_RZTB01000675.1:0-240 GCF_003997735.1 Mesorhizobium sp. M7A.F.Ca.MR.148.00.0.0
CTGGTCAAGATCCTGGCCGGCGTGCATCAGGCGAGCTCAGGCACGATAAGTTTTCGCGGCAAGCAGGTGACGCTTGCCGACCCGAGTGCGGCGCTGACGCTCGGTATCGCCACCGTGTTCCAGGACCTGGCGCTGTGCGAGAACCTCGACATCGTCGCCAACATCTTCCTCGGCCGTGAGCTCAGCCCGCTGCGGCTGGACGAGGTAGCGATGGAAGTGCGCGCCTGGACGCTGCTCAAC
>NZ_RZTB01000676.1:0-240 GCF_003997735.1 Mesorhizobium sp. M7A.F.Ca.MR.148.00.0.0
GACTCTCGGGCTTGAGTGCCGTCTCGACCAGCCGCCTGGCGTCCGGCCCCGACCATTCGGCCGGGCCGTTCATGTGGGCGATCAGGCAGCCCTCGCCGTCGATCAGCATGGTGACGGGAAGGCCTAGCGCCAGGCCGCGCTTCTTGAGGTCGTTGAACAGCGTCATCGTCGAATCCCGGTAATAACCGAGCGTCGCGACGCCGGTATCGCTGAGGAACTTCTTCGGCTTCACATCGTCGC
>NZ_RZTB01000677.1:0-240 GCF_003997735.1 Mesorhizobium sp. M7A.F.Ca.MR.148.00.0.0
TGTCGCGCCCCGCCGACACCATCGTGGTCGGCAACCCGGCAATCGCCGACGCTTCGGTGCAGGACGCTTCGACGATCGTGCTCACCGGCAAAGGCTTCGGCGTCACCAATCTGGTCGTGCTCGATACCGACGGCAGTCCCATCGTCGATGAGCAGGTTACCGTCGTGCGGCAGGCCGCTTCGTCGGTGCGCATCTATCGGCGTGCCGAAATCCAGACGATGTCCTGCACGCCCTATTGCG
>NZ_RZTB01000678.1:0-240 GCF_003997735.1 Mesorhizobium sp. M7A.F.Ca.MR.148.00.0.0
AGAGCACGATCATCGAGAAGGGCAACTGGAAGCTGGTCTGGGAAAACAACCGCGAATGCTACCACTGCGTCGCCAATCACCCTGAGCTGTGCAAGACCTTCCCCGAGGCGCCGACCGTGACCGGCGTCAACGGCGCCGACAGCGACCCCGAGATGGTCGCGCACTGGGCCAAATGCGAGGCCGCTGGCTTGCCGAGCAAATTCCGCATCGATCCGGCAGGGCAGTACCGCGCCACCCGCG
>NZ_RZTB01000679.1:0-240 GCF_003997735.1 Mesorhizobium sp. M7A.F.Ca.MR.148.00.0.0
AAGCGGTTTCGGCGCATTTCGTTAAGTGACGCGGTTAAGAAACTGCTACCTTGCGCGGCCGGCCATGCGGCTCCGGACCCGCGGAAGCATCCGCCGGCCCGAATCCTTGGTCAGAAAGCTTGATTCGACTTACCCAGATGGCTAGGAGGGGTCGGCCTTGCACAAGGATGAGCCGGCATCCTATTTACGGAATAACGATCCAGAACCGATTCTGCCCGATCTGCCGGCATTCCCGGCGCC
>NZ_RZTB01000067.1:0-6623 GCF_003997735.1 Mesorhizobium sp. M7A.F.Ca.MR.148.00.0.0
GACAGAAAACTCAAATCCTCTCCCCAACCAAACTTCGGTAAGCAAACGGCCCGCCTGGAACAATGCCCGCCGGCCGTTCGCATTCGGGGGACAGCCGAAGGTTCTCGGAATACTCCGGGTGGTCAAGGCTGCTGTAAGCCAACGCAGCAGCAGACTTCTTGGCCAAGCGACATGGAGAGCGTCACGCCGCGCCCGGAGCAGATGCTATCAAAGACAAGATCTGGGCTTCACGTGATAAGACGGCCGGCGGGAGGGCACCGCGCGAACTCCTGGGTGCCGATACTCCAACCGCACTCCCCGGTTCGCGGCCAAAAAGGCCGGAAAGGCCTTGCCTGGCCCACCTTGGCGGCCTGCGACCAGCTTCGTCGACCGGAGCGTAGACTCCCCGGAAGTAGGTTGTGAAATATATTTCAACATGTGAATTATATTGACAGCGTCCGCCGAGGCTGTAATGTCCCGATCGTCGGCTTTCGGAGGAAGGTCGGCATCATCAAATCCATACGGCAGCGCTCGCTGAGCGCCTGCGACGGTCATTGAGGATGGCTTCGGCCAAGGGAGGAAACTTGCGCAAATTTCTGAGCACGCTCGCAATCGCGGCGGCTGCATCGACCTGCTTTGGGTCGATGCAGGTACGCGCCGAAACCCCAAACCCGTTCAAATGCGAGCCGGGTGAAAAATATGTCATGAACGTCATGGTCTCGGGCGTCGAATACTGGTTCCCGGTCTATGAAATGTTCAAGCAGGCCGGCCAGCAGTTCGGCTGCGAGACCGCCTATACGGGTACGCCGGAATACGACGTCAACAAGCAGATCGCGACCTTCGACCAGGCACTGGCGCAGAAGCCGGCCGGTATACTGGTGCACCCGATGAACTCCGATCCGTTCATCGAGCCGATCAACCGCGCCATCGAACAGGGCACCGCGGTGGTGACCTTCGCCGCCGACTCGCCGAATTCCAAGCGCGTCTCCTACATCACTTCCGACAACAATGCCGAAGGCACCTATGCCGCCGACGCCGTTGCCAAGGCGATGGACGGCAAGGGCGAATATGCGGTGCTGGAGAATCCCGGCCAGGACAACCACGACAAGCGCGTCAACGCGTTCGTTGCCCGCATGGAAGTCAAATGGCCTGACATGAAGCTCGTCGGCCGCGCCGCTTCGAACCAGGATCCGACCAAGGCCTATCAGGCGGTTCTGAGCCTGGCGCAGGCGCATCCTAATCTTGGCGCCGTGTTCATGCCGGAGGCCAACTCGGCCATCGGCGCTGCCCAGGCCGCCAAGGAAGGCGGTGGCAAGATCCGCGTCATGCTCGCCGACGTTAATGCCAAGATCCTCGACATGATCAAGGCCGGCGAGATCTTCGGATCGGTCAATCCAAACCAGGGCATGCAGGGCTATATGGGCTTCATGCTGTTGTGGATGGCAAAGCATCCCGGCCTGATCGATCCGATGAACGACGCCAAGCGTTCGGGTTTCAACCCGATGAGCGTGCCCTTCGTCGACAATGGCTTTTCCATCGTCTCTAAGGACAATGCGGACGACTTCTACTGGGACAAGTACCTCAAGCGTCGCGGCACCAAGGGCATCGAGGAATAGTCTCGATCTCGCCGCCCGGCCTCGGCATGGCCGGATTAACCGGGAAGGAGGCTTCGGCCTCCTTCCTCCCCCGCAGGTTCATCGCAGGAGCACGGCGTGACCCAGGCGCCCATTCTTGAAATCAGTGGCCTGTCCAAGGCATTCGGCCCGGTCAAGGCGCTGAGCGACGTACGGTTCGAGCTGCGGCGCGGCGAAATCCATGCACTGTGCGGAGAGAACGGCGCCGGCAAGTCGACGCTGATGAACATGATCGCCGGTGTATTGCAGCCCGACGAGGGCGACATCCTGATCGATGGTGAGCGTGTTTCGATCCACTCGCCTGCGGCCGCCCAACGCCTCGGCATTGCGCTTGTTCACCAGGAAATCGCGCTCTGTCAGGACGCGACGGTTGCCGAAAACATCTACATGGCCGCGATCAACAGCCGGCGCGCGCCGCTGATGAATTTCCAAAAACTCTACGCCGACGCCCAGAAGGTCATGGACCTGCTCGCGCCCATTCCGGTGCGTACCAGGGTTGCCGACCTCTCCATTTCCAACCAGCAGCTTGTCGAGATCGCCAAGGCGCTGACGCTCGACTGCAAGGTGCTGATGCTCGATGAGCCGACCGCGGCGCTGACCGAAAGCGAAGCGCAGCGCCTGTTCTCGATCGTGCGCGGGCTCAAGGAGCGGGGCATTTCGGTGGTCTATATCAGCCACCGCATGGCCGAGATATTCTCGCTGTGCGACCGCGTCACCGTCTTCCGCGACGGCCGCTACGTGGCGACCGATCCGATCGCAACCGTCTCACCGGACGATGTCGTACGCAAGATGGTCGGCCGCGAAATCACCCAGCTCTATCCCGACAAGCTGGCGCCGCAGGAGCCCGGGCGCCTGCTTCTCTCGGTCGAGGGGCTTTCCGATAACCGCCGCTTCGCCGACGTCGATCTGCAGCTTCGTGCCGGCGAAATTCTGGGCATAGGCGGCCTGATCGGCGCCGGCCGCAGCGAGATCGCGCAAACGGTCTGTGGTCTGAGGCCAAGGGCGTCTGGAACCGTCGCGCTCGACGGAAAGCAGCTCCGGCTGCGCGGCTATGGCGATGCGGTCAAGGCGGGGCTGGTCTATCTTTCCGAGGACAGGAAAGGCTCCGGCGTGTTCCTCGATCTGCCGATCGCGGCGAACATCTCCGCGCTCGACCTCGCCAGGCTGACCGGGCGCCTCGGCCTGCTTGACCGCAAGGCCGAGGATCGTCAGGCGAAGGAGCTGACCGGCAGGCTCGGCGTGCGCATGGCCGGCATCGATGCCGCCGTCTCGACGCTGAGCGGTGGCAACCAGCAGAAGGTTGCCATCGCCAGGCAGCTGTCCGTCAGTCCCAAAGTCATCATCATGGACGAGCCGACGCGCGGGATCGATGTCGGCGCCAAGGTCGAGATCCACCGGCTGCTGCGCCAGCTTGCCGGCAGCGGTGTCGGCGTCATCGTGATCTCGTCGGAACTGCCGGAGCTGATTGGCTTGTGCGACCGCGTTGTCGTGGTGCGCGAAGGCAGGATCGCCGGCGAACTCACCGCCAGCGAGCTCGGCGAGGAAGCCATCATCATGCTCGCCTCGGGCGTTCAAGACAGTTCAAATCAAAGGCAGGCCCAGAATGTCGCCTAGGGAATCAGGAGAAGCGCTCGTGCACGCCGAGATCAAGGCCGCCGGGCGGCGCATCAATTTCGCTCAGCTCGCCTCGATGCGCGAGGCCGGGCTGATCGTCATCATCCTGGCGCTGTGCATCGCCATGAGCTTCGCCTCGCCGCACTTCCTGACATGGGGCAATTTCCGCGCCATGCTGATGAGCTTTTCCATCGAAGGCATCGTCGTCGTCGGAATGACGATCCTGCTCATCGTCGGCGGCATCGATCTTTCCGTCGGCTCGGTCGTGTGTTTCTCGATGGTGGTCTCGGGTGCGCTGTTCCTTGCCGGCCTCGATCCCTGGACGGCAAGCCTGATCGGCATCGGCGTCAGCGCGCTGATCGGCGCGGCGATGGGCTTCTTCGTGACCGTGATCGGCCTCAATCATTTCATCACGTCGCTGGCGGCCATGGTCATCGTGCGCGGCATGTGCCTGGTGGTCACCAAGGGCACGCCGCTGTCGCTGTTCACCCTGCCGCCGGCTTTCAAGGCCATCGGCCAGGGCAGTTTCAACAACATCCCCTATGTCATCCTGATCTTCATCGTCGTGGTGGCCATCTTCGACTTCCTGCTGCGTCGCGCCACGGCCTTCCGCAAGGTTTTCTACACCGGCTCCAACGAGAAGGCCGCGCAGTTCTCCGGCATCAGGACCAATCAGGTGAAGTTCTGGGTCACGGTGCTGTGCTCGACGCTGGCCGGACTGGCCGGTGTCATCTACATGGCGCGCTTCGGCGCGGCGACACCGACCTTCGGCGCCGGCATGGAACTCAACATCATCGCCGCGGCCGTCATCGGCGGCGCCTCGCTCAATGGTGGCTCGGGCACCATCTTCGGAGCGATCCTCGGCATGGCGTTGCTGTCGGTGGTGACGAGCTCGCTTATCCTGCTCGATGTCTCGGTCTATTGGCAGGACATGATCAAGGGATGCATCCTGCTCGCAGCCGTATCGATCGATCACTTCCTGCATCGCAAGAAGTCCTGAACTCTAAAGGCACCGCAGCAAGACCATGGCCCCTCCCAACACCCGCGACGACATCGCCGCTGTTCGTCAAATGCACCAGGCGCTTGTCCTGCATTACGTCGAAGGCAAGACCCAGGCCGAGATCGCCGGGGAACTCGGCATCTCGCACGCCACCGTCAACCGGCTGATCAAGCGCGGTCACCAGCTCGGCCTCGTCGAGATCAAGATCAAGTCACCGATCGACCATCTGGTCGACCTGGAAGCACGGCTGGTTGCGCTGGGCGGCATCGAGCGGGCGATGGTGGTGCCGTCGGTCTCCGAGAATCCGCACACGGCCCTGCAGCGGGTCGGCGAGGCGGCGGCTGGGCTGCTGCTCGACACCATCAAGGACGGCGACACGATCTCGATCACCGGCGGCAAGGGCGTCAGCGCGCTGGTCGCCGGTCTCAAGCCGGGGCGCCGATACGACGTCGAGATCATTCCCGCAACCGGCCTGGTGCAGGGCAAGCACTACACCGACGTCAACCACGTCGCCTCGCTGATGGCCGACAAGCTCGGCGGCCGCGCCTATCAGATCCATGCGCCGCTGTTTGCCGACACCGTGCAGCAGCGCGAAATGCTGATGGGCATCAGCTCCGTCGCCGACGTGTTTCGCAAGGCGCGCGAGGCGGATGTCGCGGTGGTGGGTGTCGGCTCCATCCTGACCGACGATTCCAGCTACTACGACCTGCATCCGTCCTCGAATGCCGATCGCCAGGCGATCGAGAAGTCCGGGGCGACAGGCGAGCTGCTCGCTCATCTCATCGACCGCCAGGGCAAGCTTTGCAACTACTCGCTCAACCGTTCGCTGGTCTCGTTGACGCTTGACGAGTTCGCGACCATCCCGCGCTCGATCGGCATTGCAAGCGGCCCCAGCAAGGTCGCGCCGATCCTCGCCGCCCTGCGCGGCAACCATCTCGACACCATCGTCACGGACGAGGCCACGGGGCTCCAGATCCTCGAGCTGGCCGAACAGGAGGTAGCATGAATTCTCGACAGATCCAGCGGCAGATCGGCAAGTCCGGCATATCGGCGTCGGCCGTAGGCCTGGGCACCTGGGCGATTGGCGGGTGGATGTGGGGCGGCACCGACGAGAAGGAGTCGGTCAGGGCGATCGAAGCCTCGATCGATGCCGGCCTCAGCCTGATCGACACAGCGCCGGCCTACGGTCTTGGCCGCAGCGAGGCGATCGTCGGCACCGCCATCAAGGGCAAGCGCGACAAAGTGGTGATCGCGACCAAATGCGGGCTGAACTGGCATTCGGGCAAGGGCGGCCATTTCTTCGATCAGGACGGCAAGCCTGTGCATCGCTATCTCGGCGCCGACGGCATCGCCTATGAGGTCGAGCAGAGCCTGCGCCGTCTGGGCACCGACTACATCGACCTCTATATCACCCATTGGCAGGACCCGACGACGCCGATCGCCGAGACGATGGCGGTATTGGAAAAGCTCAAGGCAGCCGGCAAGATCCGCGCCATTGGCGCCAGCAACATCAGCGCCGAGGATCTTGGCCATTATATCGACGCCGGCCAGCTCGATGCGATCCAGGAGCGCTATTCGATGATCGACCGCGACCTCGAGAGCAGCCTGCTGCCGATCACCCGCCGCCATGACATTGCCACCCTCAGCTACTCGTCGCTGGCGCTGGGCCTGCTCACCGGCACGGTCGACCCAGAGCGCACATTCGGCGGCGACGACCAGCGCAAGGACAACCCACGCTTTTCCACGGCCAACCGGCAGAAAGTCGCAAAGCTGAAAGAGGCCATCGCCCCGATCGCCGAAAGCCACCAGGCGTCGACGGCGCAGATCGTCATCGCCTGGACGCTCGCCCAGCCGGGCATCACCTTCGCGCTGTGCGGCGCGCGCAATCCCGAACAGGCGCTCGACAATGCACGGGCCGGCGAGATCACGCTTGCGGCAAGCGAGCTAACGGCAATCGACGCCGCGGCAGCCGCGCATCTCACCGCGATGGATGCCTGAGCAAAAAAGGCAACAGCCCCGATGAACCGAAGCCATACGTTAGCCGGTCTGCGCGACCGGCCTGATATCGCCGTGCTCGTCATCGGTGGCGGCATCAACGGCATTAGCGTCTTTCGCGAACTGGCCCTGCAAGGCGTCGATGTCGCGCTGGCGGAGAAGGGCGACTATTGCAGCGGCGCCAGCGCCGCCCTGTCGCGCATGGTGCATGGCGGCCTGCGCTACCTCGAAAACGGCGAGTTCAAACTGGTGCGCGAATCGCTGCTCGAACGCGACCGGCTGCTGAGGAATGCCCCGCACTATGTGGCTCCGCTGCCGACGACGGTGCCGATCTTCGACATTTTCTCCGGTCTCGCCAACGGTGCGGTGCGTTTCCTGGGGTTGACGCGGCGGCCGAGCCG
>NZ_RZTB01000067.1:6632-17121 GCF_003997735.1 Mesorhizobium sp. M7A.F.Ca.MR.148.00.0.0
CGAGCCGGCGCGGGGCGCTGGTCATCAAGGCGGGGCTTGCCATGTATGACCTTTTCACCGCGGCACGGCGTTTGATGCCGACGCACAGGTTCAGGGGCCGCGCCGAGACCCTGAAGACATGGCCGGCGATCAATCCGGCGATCCGCAATTCGGCGACCTACTACGACGCCTGGGTAAGCCGGCCCGAACGCCTCGGCCTGGAGATGCTGCTGGACGCCATGGCGAGCGCGACGAATGCCCGCGTCTTGAACTATGCGCAGGTGTCGTCGACAGGCGCTGGCCTCGCCATCACCGACACGCTGACGGGCGAAAAGTTGCCGGTGCGGCCGCAACTGGTCATCAACGCCACCGGCGGCTGGATCGACCTGACCAACAAGGCCATCGGGGCAACGGCGCAGACGATGATGGGCGGTACCAAGGGCTCGCATCTGATCGTCGACAACGGCGAACTGTTCGACGCGCTCGGCGGCCATATGGTCTACTATGAGAACGAGGACGGGCGCATCTGCATCCTGTTTCCCTATCTCGGCAAGGTGCTGATCGGCTCGACCGACATCCGGGTCGATGATCCCGACCAAGTCCGTTGCGAAGAGGACGAGCAGCGCTACATCCTGCAGTCGCTCGCCTTCGTCTTTCCCTCGATCAAGATCACGGAAAACCAGATCGTGTTTCGCTTCGCAGGGGTACGCCCGTTGCCCGCCAGCGAGGACAGTTTTACCAGCCGCATACCGCGCGATCATTTTTGCGAGTTCGTAGAAGCGAGCGGGCATCTGCCGGCGACACTGTGCATGATCGGCGGCAAATGGACCACCTTCCGTTCGTTTGGAGCGCTGGCCGCCGACATGGCGTTGAAGCGGCTTGGCCTCGCACGCGGCAAGGGCACGCAGGACATGGCCATCGGTGGCGGCCGCGATTTCCCCGCCGATCCGGACGCCTGGTGCGCGTCATTCGCCGCCGAGCATGGCCTGCCGGTCGAGCGCGCGCACACACTTCTGGAACGCTATGGCACGTCGGCCAGGGATTTCGTTTCGCACCCGGCGGGCGAA
Source organism: Mesorhizobium sp. M7A.F.Ca.MR.148.00.0.0 (assembly GCF_003997735.1). Lineage (NCBI taxonomy): Bacteria > Pseudomonadati > Pseudomonadota > Alphaproteobacteria > Hyphomicrobiales > Phyllobacteriaceae > Mesorhizobium > Mesorhizobium sp. M7A.F.Ca.MR.148.00.0.0. Next base: position 7,679 of record NZ_RZTB01000067.1, read on the forward strand.
CAGATGCTGCCACTGTCGGATTATTCGGCAAGCGAAATCGGGCGCATCATCGAGTGCGAACAGATCGAGTGCCTTGCCGACCTGTTCCTGCGCCGCACCACCATCGCCATTTCGGGCGGTCTCAGTTTCGACCTCGTCAACGCCGTTCTCGACATGCTGGCGGCGCACAAGGGCTGGAGCGCCAGCGAGGCCGCCACCGAGCGCTCGACCTTCCTCGCCTTGCTGGCCGACCGGCACGGCATCGATCTCCAGACGCATCAAAGGAGCGCCCTATGCGCATAAACAAGAAAGTCCGCATGAACCGGCTGTTCGGTGGCGGCCGCTGCCTCGACGTCGCCATCGATCACGGTGTCTGCAACGAGCCGAGCTTCCTTGCCGGGCTGGAAGACATGGCGGGTGTGGTCAACCAGCTGGTCAAGGCCGGCCCCGACGCCATCCAAATGAACTACGGCCAGGCCGATCTGCTGCAGGCCGTGCCTGGCAAGGACAAGCCGGCGCTGGTGATGCGCATCGACATGGGCAATCCCTATAACAGGATACGCCACCGGGCGATGTGGGCGGTGCTGCAGAACGAAGCCGAGCCCTTGCTTGGCGCCATCGAGATGGATGCGGCTTGCGTCGTGGTCAATCTGTTCATGCTGCCCGACGAGCCGGACCTGTTCCGGCAATGCGTGCAGAATATCGCCCGCGTGCGTGCGGATTGCGAGAAATACGGCCTGCCGCTGATGATCGAGCCGCTGGCCATGCTGCCGGTCGCCGAGCATGGCGGCTACATGGTCGACGGCGATGCCGAAAAGATCGTCACCTTGACCCGGCTTGCCCGTGAAATGGGTGCCGATATCGTCAAGGCCGATCCGACCACCGATCCCAACGATTTCCACCGCGTCGTCGAGGCGGCGCGCTGCCCGGTGCTGGTGCGCGGCGGCGGCAAGGAGGATCTGCGTGCCGTGTTCGACAAGTCGGCCGCCTTGATGGCACAGGGTGCGCTTGGCATGGTCTATGGCCGCAACATCTACCAGCATGCCAACCCGAGCGCTGTCGTGCGCGGGCTGATGGCGATCATTCATGACGATGCCGATGGCGGCGTGGCCTGGGATCTGTACAACCAGGCATAGGCTGCGGCCTCGGGAGGCGCCAATGGCAAGCTACATCCTCGGCCTCGATGCCGGCAACACCGTCATCAAGGCCATCCTCTTCGACTTGTCCGGCCGCGAACTGGCATTCGCCGCCCGTGACGGCCGCTCGTCCATGCCAAAGCCCGGGCATGTCGAACGCGATCTCGACGAACTCTGGCGCAACGCGGTCTCGGTCATCGGCCAATGCATTGCTGAAGCCGGTATCGACGCCGGCGAGATCGTCGCCATTGGCTGCGCCGGCCATGGCAACGGGCTCTACGCGCTGGATCGCTCGGGTGCGCCGCTGATCGGCATCCAGTCGCTCGACACGCGCGCGGTCGACATCGTTGCCGAATGGGCAAAAGAGAATGTCGGCGACCGCACCTATGCACATTGCCTGCAACGGCCGTGGGCGGCGCAGACACCGACCCTGCTTGCCTGGCTCAAGCGCTTTTCGCCGGCTTTGTTCGCCAGCATCGGAACTGTGTTCCTGTGCAAGGATTTCGTCGTCAACCGCCTGACAGGTGCGCGCAGCAGCGATACTTCAGACATGTCGGGCTGCGGCCTGCTGCAGATGCAGGACCGCCGCTACGAGCCGGACCTGCTTGCCGCCTATGGGCTCGGCGATTGCATGGACCTGCTGCCGCCAGTGCTGGAATCGGCCGACATTGCCGGCCATGTCAGCGCGGAGGTGGCGGCCCTGACTGGGCTGCGCATCGGCACGCCGGTCGTCGCCGGGCTGTTCGATGTCGTCGCCAGCGCGGTCGGTTCGGGCGTGACCAGAACCGGCGCCGCCTCGGTTATCGCCGGAACCTGGAGCATCAACCAGGTCATCACCGACGAACCGATCCGCGACCCTTCGATCTTCATGCTGTCGACTTTCGACCGCCAGCGCTATCTGGCGATCGAATCCAGTGCCACCTCGGCCGCCAATCTCGAATGGATCGTTCGCGAATTCCTCGAACATGGTGGCGAAGCCGGCAAGTCGCCGTTCGAATTGTGCAGCGAACTGGTGGCGTCCGTCGATCCCAACAGCGACATCCCGATCTATCATCCCTTCCTTTACGGCTCGCAGCAGAATGGCCATGCGCGCGCCGGCTTCTATGGCATCGCCGGCTGGCACAGCCGAGCCCATCTGCTGCGTGCGCTGTTCGAGGGCGTTGCCTTCGAGCATAAGCGCCATGTCGAGACCTTGCACAGAGCGGGCGCTGACTTCGACCAGGTGGTGCTGTCGGGCGGGGGCTCGCGCAGCAGCGTCTGGCCGCAGATATTCGCCGATGTGCTCGGCGTGCCCGTCACCGTGGCGCGCAGCCGCGAAACCGGCGCGCTGGGAGCGGCGATCGCGGCGGGCACCGGCGTCGGCATTTTCGCGGACTACAGCGCCGGTGCAGCCGCCATGACGGCGGCGTCCCGACATTTTGTACCCAACGAGGCGGTTGCCGATGCATATTCGGGGCGGTATCGACTGTACGGCGAGATCAACCAGGCGATGACCCCGATGTGGGAGCGCATCGCCGGACAGCAGGCGCGCACGTGACCGAAGCTCCACCGTCCCCGTTCGGCAGTTACGACTACGTCATCGTCGGCGCCGGCTCCGCCGGCTGCGTGCTTGCCAACCGGCTCTCCGCCGATCCGCGCAACAATGTGCTGCTGCTCGAGGCCGGCGGCAGCGACCGCTATCACTGGGTCGATATCCCGATCGGCTATCTCTTCTGCATGGGCAACCCGCGCACCGACTGGATGATGAAGACCGAGCCGGAATCCGGTCTCAACGGACGCAGCCTAAACTATCCGCGCGGCAAGGTGCTCGGCGGCTGTTCATCGATCAACGGCATGATCTACATGCGCGGCCAGGCAGCCGACTATGATGGCTGGCGTCAGGCCGGCAATGCCGGCTGGGGCTGGGACGACGTGTTGCCCTATTTCCTCAAATCGGAAGACTATCACGGCGGCAAAGGCGCCATGCACGGCAGCGGCGGCGAGTGGCGGGTCGAACGGCAGCGGCTTTCATGGCCGATCCTCGACGCCTTCCGGGACGCGGCCGAGGAACTCGGCATTCCGCGCACCGAAGACTTCAACACCGGCACCAATGAAGGCTCGGGCTATTTCGAGGTCAACCAAAGGAAGGGCGTGCGCTGGAACACGTCGAAGGCGTTTTTGCGCGGCATAGCGGGGCGCAAGAACCTGCGCGTGGTGCTCGGCGCGGAGACCGAACGGCTCGAATTCGACGGCCGGCGCGTCACCGGATTGGTTTTCCGCCAAGGCGGCCGCCTGCACCAGGTCCGCGCTGGACAGACGATCCTTGCGGCCGGCGCCATCAACTCGCCCAAGCTGCTCGAACTGTCGGGGGTGGGTCGCCCCGACCTGCTCTCGGGCATCGGCGTGGATGTTCGTCACGCCTTGCCGGGCGTCGGAGAAAACCTGCAGGACCATTTGCAGATCCGCACCGTCTTCAAGGTCGCCAACACCGCCACGCTCAACCAGCGCTACCACAATCTGGTCAGCCGTGCGTCGATGGGGCTGGAATACGCGCTCAAGCGCAGCGGGCCGCTGTCGATGGCGCCAAGCCAGCTCGGCATCTTCGCCAGGAGCGATCCGCGCCTTGCAACGCCCGATCTCGAATATCACGTGCAGCCGTTGAGCACCGACCGTCTTGGCGAGCCCCTGCATCGCTTTCCCGCGGTCACCGTCTCGGTCTGCAATCTGCGTCCGGAAAGCCGGGGCAGCGTGCACATGGGTTCAGCCGACGCGCGGGAGGCGGCGAAGATCCGGCCGAACTATCTTTCCACCGAGGGAGACCGCAGCGTGGCCGTCGCGTCGTTGCGCCATGTCCGCAGCCTGATGAAGGCACAGGCGGTGGCGCGCTTTGCGCCGGAAGAGATGCTGCCCGGCACGCAGTATGACAGCGACGAAGAGCTCATCCGCAAGGCCGGCGATATCGGCACGACGATCTTCCACCCCGTCGGCACCTGCAAGATGGGGTCGGATACGATGGCGGTGGTCGACGAGGCCCTGCGTGTTCACGGGCTTGGCGGGCTGCGCGTGGTCGATGCCTCGATCATGCCGACAATCGTCTCGGGCAACACCAACTCGCCGGTCGTCATGATCGCGGAAAAGGCAGCCGAGATGATCCTGCAAGAGGCCCGCTGACCGCCATCGGCTTCAGGCCGCGGCAACACCGCGCGATCGCCGTCTCTCGGCCGCCGCGAGCAGATCCACGAAGGTGCGCACCTTGGCGGGCCGGAACCGGGCCGGCGGAAAGACCGCGTGGATGCCGCCTGACGGCAGGCTCCAGTCGGCAAATACCGGCACCAGCCGCCCCTCGGCGATATCGTCGCTGACGCTATAATCCGGAAAGACGCCGAGTCCGATGCCGACGAGCACGCAAGCCAGGGCGGCGGGGCTCTTGTCGCACATGATCACCGGATTGAGTTCGGTCAGCACCGTTTCGCCGTCCCTGGAAAACAGCCATTGGCCGATGCCGCGCAACTGGGTGTTGCCGACCCAGGCCAGCGATCTTGCCTGGCGCGGCGTCACGTCGGGCGGCAGGCTCGCCGCGAAGCCAGGGCTCGCCACCACGATCTGCCGGATCGTCCCCAGGCGCCGCGCCTGGTTCGAGGAATCGGTGAGCCAGCCGACGCGGATGCCGAGATCGATCTGCTCGTCCACCAGATTGCTGACGGCGTCGTCGAAGATCGCCTCGACGCGCATATGCGGGTAGGTTCTGAGATAGGCCGCCATGACCGGAGCCACGATCTTGGTGCCGTAGTCGAGTGGCGCCGTCAGCCTCAGCGTTCCGCTCGGTTCGACGGCTCCGCGCGAGATTTCGCCATAGGCCGCCTCCGCTTCCCGCAGGATGATCATCCCGCGGTCATAGAAGAGGCGACCCTCTTCGGTCGGCGTGACACGCCGGGTCGTGCGCTGCAGCAGCGTTGCGCCCAGCTCCTCTTCGAGCTTGCCGATCTGATGGCTGACCACGGCCTTGGCGACGCCAAGCCGGTCGGCCGCGGCGGTGAACGAGCCGGTTTCCATCACCGTGGTGAAGTAGGCGAGCCGATTGAGGTTCAGAAGTTCGGCCAAGCTGGTTGCCCTTTGTATGATCAAATCAGACAGTTTGTACAATTGGGCGCCATTTATCGCAAGGCTGCCGTCTGCCACATATGAGCGACGGCCTCGACGAGTCAGGTGGCCGGGCAGGAATGGCAGCGACTATGACCAATTCAGAGGTGACCTATCTTTTCGATCCGCTCTGCGGCTGGTGCTATGGCGCCACCCCGATGCTCGACCGGTTGTCGGCCGCCGGCCTGAACGTCGAACTGCTGCCGACCGGCCTGTTTTCCGGCGCCGGCGCGCGTCCGATGGATGAAGGCTTTGCGGCGCATGCCTGGGCGAACGACCAGCGCATCGAGCGCCTGACCGGACAATTCTTCACGCCGGCCTATCGGCACAATGTCCTCAATGTCCGTGGGACCCTGCTCGACTCACATGCCGCCACACTCGGCATCAGTGCCCCTGGCCTGGAAGATCCCAGCCGCCGGCTTGCGGCGCTGAAGACGATCCAGCATGCGCGCTATATAGAAGGACGCGATGTCGTGACGATCGGCGGTGTGGCCGAGGTGCTCGCCGCCGCCGGCATGGCGGACGCCGCCGAAATGCTCAAGGCGCCGACCGAAACATTGCTGACGGCTCACCGCGATCTGGTTGGCCGTGGCCGTGCGCTGTTCCAGCGCCTGCATGCCGATGGCGTGCCTTCGCTCTCGGTCATCCGCAATGATGCGCCCCGGCTCATCGGTTCGAACGCGCTGTTCGGCAGCTTCGACAATCTCGTCGCCCATATCGCGGCGGCGTGATCCCATCCTCCAGACCCCCAACAAGAAATAAGGAAACAGACATGGCAAAAGTCGCTCTCATTGGTGCATCGGGCGCCGTCGGTTCACGCCTTCTCAGGGAACTCTCCGATCGCGGCCACACCGTCACCGGCATTGCGCGCAACCCGGAAAAGATCGTCGCGCTTCCGGGCGTGACGGCCAGGAAAGGCGATGTCTTCGACAGACAAGGTCTCGCGGACCTGATCCGCGGCCATGACGCGGTGATCAGCTCCGTGCATTTCCTGGACAGCGATGCCGATACGCTGATCGAGGCGGTGCGAGCCTCCGGCGTGAAGCGCTATCTGATCGTCGGCGGCGCCGGCAGTCTCGAAGTCGCACCGGGCAAGCGGCTGGTCGATAGCCCCGACTTCCCTGATATCTACAAGGCCGAAGCGCAGAAGGGCGCCGACTTCCTGGACAGATTGAAGACGGTCGACGACCTCGATTGGACGTTCCTGTCGCCATCCGCCATGTTCGTGCCTGGCGAGCGCACCGGCAAATTCCGCCTCGGCAAGGACACACTTCTCGCCTCCGACAAGGGCAGCAGCATTTCCTTCGAGGACTACGCGATCGTCATGGTCGACGAGATCGAGAAGCCAGCCCATATCAGGCAGCGCTTCACCGTCGGCTATTGAGCGAACGGGTGGCGGCGGCCGGGTCTCAATCGAGGCCGGCCGACGCCAGCCGCATCAGAGTCCGGTTCAATCTCGGTGCTGCCGCCACCAGCGCCTTGCCGATGGCCGATTGCGGTGCGTCGATGACGGTTTGGGCATCGCCACTTTCGGCAATCCGCCCGGCATCGAGAAGGATGACGCGGTGGGCGACCGACCTGATGACGCCGAGATCATGTGAAATGAAGAGATAGGCGATCTTTTCCTGGCGTTGCAGGTCGAGCAAAAGCTCGAGGATCTCCCCGCGTACGGAGACGTCGAGCGCCGACACCGCCTCGTCGAGCATGATCAGCGACGGCTTCGTGGCGATGGCGCGGGCAATGGCGACGCGCTGCCGCTGTCCGCCGGAGATCTCATGGATGGCACGCGGGGCGAGGTTCGCCGTCAGCCCGACGCGCTCCAGCAAGGCGGCGATGCGGTGCGGGCGCTCGCCGCGGGAGGCGATACCATGGATGCGTAAGGGATCGTCGAGCACACGCGCCACCGTGGCGCGCGGATTGAAGGCGGCCAATGGATCCTGGAACACCATTTGCAGGCGTGCGCGGCGTGCTCGCAGTGCTGTGCTGCGCAGGGCCAGGAAATCGTCGCTTTCGAATTCGATGCGCCCGGCGTCCGGCTCGATCAATCGCAGCACCAACCGCGCGATCGTCGACTTGCCGCTGCCGGAAGGTCCGGCTAACGCCAGCGTTTCGCCGGGGTCGATGTGAAAGGAGACATCGTCGACGGCAGCGATGGTCTTGTTGCCGCGACGGTAGCGCTTGGTCAGGTTGGACACCGTCAGCAGGCTCATGCGTGGAGCCTTGCTCGGTTCAGCAATGGCCTGGTGTCGAGGCCGATATGGGCATCAAGCAGTGCGCGCGTATAGGGCTGGGCCGGGGCGCCGACAATCTGCGCCGTCATGCCAAGCTCGACCAACTGGCCATGACGGAAAACAGCGATACGCTCGGCAAGCTCGGCCGCCAGCGCGATGTCATGGCTGATGAACAGCAGCGTCATGCCGTCCTCGGTCACCAGGCGTCGGATCAAGGCGACGATCTCGGCCTGCACGATGGTATCGAGCGCGCTGGTCGCTTCGTCGGCGATCAGCAATTTCGGACCGGCCGCAATGGCGGCGGCGATCGCCACACGCTGCTTCTGGCCGCCGGAGAGTTGATGCGGGAAGGCGCGCAAGGCCGAGTACGGGTCCGGCAGGCGGACGCGCTCGAGCAGGCTTTTGGCCCTGGCATAGGATTGGGACCAGGTGAGGCCGAGATGGGTGCGGGCGACTTCGGCGATTTGCTTGCCCATGGTCATGACAGGATCGAGGCTGGCGGAGGGGTCCTGGAAGACGAAGCCGATGTCGCGGCCGAGGCGGGGCACTCCACCGCGAAGATGAAAAGGTTGGCGCTCTACGGCGCCCAACGTCGGTCGCAAGAGCCAGTCGATCCGCCCATCAACCCTGGACGAGACCGGCAACAGCCCGGCAATCGCCAGTGCCAGCGTGCTTTTGCCTGAACCGCTTTCGCCGATGATGGCGAGGCGTTCGCCATTGGCAATATCGAGGCTTACACTCCTCAGCGCTGCCACCTCATTGCTGTCACGGCGGTAGGTCACCGTCAGGTCGCGGATCGAAGCGAGCGTGGTCACGACAGGCCTCTCCTGACTGCTGTCGTCTCGACAATGCCTTCGCCGGCGAGATAGACGCCGAGCACGGTCAGCACCAGCGCTATGCCCGGGACAATCGACAGGAAGGGCGCGGTACGCAGGACAGCGCGGCCTTCGGCGATCATTCCGCCCCAGGTGACCCGGTTGGGGTCGCCCAGGCCGAGGAACGACAACGCCGCCTCGGTGAGGATCGCGGCGGCGACGATCACCGACGACATCGCCAGCACAGGCGGCAGGGCATTGGGCAGCACCTCGCGAAAGGCGATTGCCAGCGGGTGCATGCCGATGACCCTGGCTCCGGCGACATAATCGCGTTCGCGTATGGAGAGGACTTCCGCGCGGGCGACCCGGGCAGGTCCGGTCCAGGTGCCGAGCGCGATGGCAATCACGACGACGCCGAGCGACGGTCCGACGACGCTGACGAAGGCCAGTGCCAGCAGGAAGCTCGGCACGGTCTGGAAGGCGTCGGCGATGCGCATCAGCACCTCGTCGACGAGGCCGCCGGCAAAGCCGGCCAATGTGCCGACCACGGCGCCGACGACAAGTGCGGCGGCCGCGGCCGCGAGCCCGACAGCCAGCGATGTGCGGGCGCCATGAAAAAGCTCGGCCAGCACGTCGCGGCCAAGCCGGTCGGTGCCCAGCGGCAGCGACCAGTCCTGGAACGGCGGCAGCAGCGCCGGGCCGGCGATGGCCTGCGGGTCGCCGGGGAACAGCAGCGACGCCGACAGCGCCATAGCGATCAGCGCCGCCAGGAGAATGGTGCCGGCGACCGCCTCGGGCGTGCGCAGAAAGCGGCGGAGCGGGCTCATGCGCCGGCCTCGCTGGCGCCTACGCGCGGATCGAGGAAGGCGTAGGCGATGTCGACGAGCAAATTGATGACAAGGACCAGGACTGCGCTGGTGAGGATAATGCCGAGTAGAAGCGGCGTGTCGCGGGAGGCGACCGCCTCCTGCGCCAGCCGGCCGAGGCCGGGCACGGAAAAAACGCTCTCGATGACGACGCTGCCGCCGAGCATCTGCGCCGACTGCAGGCCGAGCATGGTGACCAGCGGCAGCAGTGCATTGCGGGCGACGTGGGTGAGCACGATGCGGCGGCGTGACAATCCTTTGGCGCGCGCGGCCAGGACGAAGTCCTGCCGCCAGACC